>CACXCY010000217.1 GCA_902766265.1 uncultured Bacteroidota bacterium | reverse complement strand
GTGCTGGCGCACACAATGGTGACCTCATTGGTTGTTTCGTGCAACTGCACCTGCCAGTTGACATCGGCGGTGCCGCTGGTGCTATAGCTGCACTTGAATTCCACCACCAATGTGCGGTTGGGGGCGCTGCCGAAGAGCTGGTATTTCACATACCCGCCCGATCCGGTACCGCAATCTCTGCCAAAGCCAATAATCTTGGGTAGGTTGTTTGTATAGTAAGAACTACCAAATGGTGTGGTGTATGCACCAGACGAGATAACGGTATTGCCCAGGCGGACGTTTCCGTTGGAGTTGGCCGAGAACTTGGTGTACTCCGATTCTCCGAAAGTGAAGGAAAATCCAATGTTGTACAAACTTGACGCAGCGTCGTCGTTGTTTGGACCTAGCATCTGGGTGGGCGATGTCAGGGTCATCCATTTCGTGTTGTCTACACCTGTGGTGAAGTTGTACATGCTCAACGGCACTTGTCCCATCATCTGGGTGGGTGCGTACAGCGCGGCAACAAGCAGCAGACATTGTAATGATTTCCTCATAAGACGTTTCATATCGGTGAGTTTTTTGTTTCTTGGTTGTTTTCGGTTCTTTTGTCCCCGGATAACTCTTACGCGCGTCTTTGTGCGGGCGTCGTGCGTATATTACTGACGCTTTTGGACATCCATACGCTCCGATACACCAACCGCCAACAGCATTACCGGCCTCAACGGGAGTGATCGGTTATTCTGTTAGCAGCTCTCTTACAATGGCTTGTAAGGGTTATTCTTGGCAAAAAGGTCTATGTGACCAATTTGCAAATATACGAATTCTAATCGAGGTGAACGACAAAAAGTCGCTTTTTTATTGTTAATATTTACAAAAATGTTGTCGTCGGCGGGCAGGAAAATGACATTTTCTAACTCTAACCTAACTCTAACCTAAGTCTAACTTAACTCTAACTTTTCGCTACCCCCAAAATTTTGCCTTTCGATGGGGTCGGAAGGCGGGGGAAAAGGGTCAAAAACCAGCGGCTCGCCAGCGGGCGGTTAAAAACTGTATTTTCCCTTGAACATCAGGCGCATGAGGCGTATCTCCTCTTCGGTATAGTCGGGGTCGTCGCTAAATTCCTCAATAGCGTCTTCGATGCTGTCGCTTTCCGATTCGCGCCAGTAATCCATGAGCGCCTCCTGATGGTCTTCCTCTATGTTGCTTTCGATATAGTAGCCGATGTTGAGTTTGGTGCCTGACGAGACGATGTGCTCCATCTGCGTGATGAGCTCGCTCATGGTGAGGCCTTTGCCGCGGGCAATATCTTCAAAGGGCATCTGCTGGTCGGTACAGCGGATGATGTATATCTTGTCGGCCGATTTGTCTGGTGCGCAGCGCACTATGATGTCTTGCGGCCGTTCGATGTCGTTCTCCTCCACCCATCGCTTGATGAGGTCGATAAAGGGGGCTCCGTATTTCTGGGCTTTGGCGATGCCGACGCCCGTGATGTGGCTCATTTCCTCCACGTTGCAGGGATACTGGATGGTCATATCCTTGATGGAGCGGTCTTCGAAGATGACGTGAAGCGGCAACTTCTCTTTCTGGGCGATGGATTTGAGCAATCCTTTGAGCTGGGTGTAGAGGGCTTCGTCGCCCACGGCGCCGCCGGCAGCGGCTCCCATGCCTTCGGGATCGTCGAAATCCTCGGAGGTCTCTTCGGTATAGTCGTGGTCGCAGGGCACGCTGAGTGTGTAGGGATTCTTCATGTAGCGGAACCCTGCGGGGGTAATCTTCAGGATGCCGAACTGCTCCACCTCTTTTACCAACAGGTTTTGGAACAATCCTTCGCGTATTACCGCCTTCCAGTAGAGGTCGTTATGGTCCTTGCCTTCGCCAAATTGCTCCAACTGGTTGTGCTTGTAGGTGTGCGTCTGGGTGTTGGTGCGTCCCATGATGACGTCCACGATTTCCTTGGTCTTGAAGGCCTGCTTCATGGCCAGGATGGTTTCGAGCACATAAACCATCTCTTCTTTCGTCTCCACGCGCGGCTTGGGATGGCAGCAGTTGTCGCAGCAGCCGCAGTTGGGTTGGTTGTATTCCTCGCCAAAGTAGCGCAGGATGTTCATGCGCCGACATTGCGACGATTCAGCATACGACACCATTTCCTGCACCAGCTGGTTGGCCATCTCCTGCTCGGTTATATTCTTGTCGGTAAAGAATTTGTACAGTTTCTCCACATCGTGCTCGGAATAGAAGGCGATGCACTTGCCTTCGCCGCCGTCGCGCCCGGCGCGGCCGGTTTCCTGGTAGTAGCCCTCCAAGCTTTTGGGTATATCGTAGTGTATCACGAAACGTACGTCGGGTTTGTCGATGCCCATACCGAAGGCGATGGTGGCCACGATGACATCGACGTCCTCCTGCAGGAAGCGGTCTTGGTTCTCGGAGCGCACTTTGGTTTCCAAGCCGGCATGGTACGGGAGTGCCTTGATGCCGTTGATTTGCAGCTCATGCGCCAAGTCTTCCACCCGTTTGCGGGTGAGGCAATAGATGATGCCGCTTTTGCCGGGATTGTCCAGGATGAATTTCACAATCTCCTTGAGCAACAACTTGGGGTCGTTGGGTTTGGGACGGACTTCGTAGTAGAGGTTCGGGCGGTTGAAGGAGGAGATGAAGGTGGCCGCCTTCTCCATGTGCAGGTTGCGGATGATGTCCTGCTGCACTTTGGGAGTGGCGGAGGCGGTGAGGGTGAGTATGGGTACGTGATTGTTGATGGCGTCGATAGCGCCGCGTAGGCGACGGTATTCCGGTCGGAAATCGTGGCCCCACTCCGAGATGCAATGGGCCTCGTCGATGGCGAAGAAAGAGATGTGCAGCCGTTGGAGGAACTCCACGGTATCGGGACGCGAAAGTGTTTCGGGAGCCACATAGAGCAGCTTGGTGTCGCCCTTCAGCAGGTCGTCTTTCACGTCGATGGTTTGCTGCTTGTTGAGCGAGGAGTTGAGGAAGTGCGCCACGCAGTCGCTGCCCGAGGTGAAGCGCACGGCGTCGACCTGGTTTTTCATTAGCGCTATCAGCGGCGACACCACGATGGCTGTGCCCTCCAGTATCATGGCGGGAAGCTGGTAGCACAGCGACTTGCCGCCACCCGTGGGCATGATGACAAAGGTGTCGTTGCCGCCCATGATGCTGCGGATTATCTGCTCCTGATCGCCCTTGAATTGGTCGAATCCGAAGACATCCTTGAGTTTCGCATGTAGGTCTATAGCTTCCATAGTTGTTCTTTTGCCGATGTCGGGAAGTTGGGTGCCGCCGTCTCGTAAACCTCCGTATGGCCTCTGTTTTCGAGAGCATCCCCACCCGGGTGTTGCGCCGATGGGACACAACGCCCTACGCTTTCTCTGCTCCAGCCACGCTCAAAAAAATCCCTTTTCTATAATTTTATCCGTCGCGTGGCGTTATAACCATATAAGGAGTGCCGGAAATTTGTTGGCCAGGTTAGGGTGAATGGCGACGATTCTTCTTCCGCACATCTTTTACAAAGTTAGCAAAAAAAATAAAACCTACAAAATATTTTTTGTTTTGAAGACCGCAGAAGAGATTAAAAATATTGCAATACAGGTTATTGCAAATGAGAAAAAAGCTGTCGCCGACCTTGAGAATTTCATCGATGATGCCTTTGTGAAGGCAGTAGAAACGATTTTTTTTGCCCATGGTCGTGTCGTTGTTACCGGCATCGGAAAGAGTGCCAACATCGCCACCAAGATTGTTTCCACCCTCAACAGTACCGGCACGCCGGCGCTCTTCATGCACGCGGCCGACGCCATTCATGGCGACCTCGGCATGGTGCTCCCCGACGATGTGGTCGTATGTATCTCCAAAAGCGGTAACACTCCTGAGATTAAGGTGCTTGTACCGCTGCTCAAGAACTTCGGCAACCCCTTGATTGCCATCGTCGGCAATACCGACTCCTTCCTGGCGCATCAGGCCGACATCGTGCTTAACGCCACCGTGGAGCATGAGGCCTGCCCCAACAATCTCGCGCCTACCTCGTCCACAACGGCACAGCTTGTTATGGGCGACGCCCTTGCGGTGGCGCTCATCGAGTGCCGCAACTTCTCGGCGCGCGATTTCGCCCGCTTCCATCCCGGCGGGGCTCTCGGCAAGCAACTCTATCTTCATGTGGCTGATCTATACCGCCAAAACGAGAAGCCGCAGGTGCTCCCTACCACCTCGGTGCAGGATACCATACTCGAAATGACTTCGCGGCGTCTGGGATGTGCTGTGGTCGTTGATGCGCTGGCCGACCGTCCGGCTATTCTCGGCATCATCACGGATGGCGACTTGCGCCGCATGCTTAGAAACAACGCCTCTTTTGACGGCCTTGCGGCAGCCGATATTATGTCCCCGTCGCCCAAATGTGTGTCGGAGAACGAGTATGCGGTAAAGGCCCTCAATATGATGCGTGCCTCCTCCATCACACAGCTTGTCGTAGCCGACGACAGCGGTCGCTACCTCGGCGTGCTTCATATTCACGATATTCTTCGCGAAGGTATCGTCTAATCGGCGCAGAGTGTCTCCCAAGAGGGAAGTCGCGCCAGCTGAGTCAGACATTTATTCTCGGCATCCACTTGGCAAACAATGTGCTGCATCCCGTTGGTAACATAGAGATAAGGCACTTGTAGCACAAGGTTGTAGCGGCTGGCTTGGTCGAGAACTTTCTGCGTGAGCGGCACATCGGCTTGCTTGCACTCCACTATCATCATCGGCCGCACGGCTCTTCCGTAAACCACAATATCGCAGCGGCGCGTCATCCCGTTGAGGGTGATGGCCCCTTCCACCTGCATCAGCTCCAATGGATACCCCTGGTGGGAGTGCAGCGCATGAATCACATGCTGTCGTACCCATTCCTCGGGCGTCAGCGCCACATAGCGTCGACGCACGATATCGAACACTTCGGTGCGGCTGTTTTCCTCGCGGGTGCTGAGGGTGCAGGGAGGGAGCGTCAGCTGTGGATAATCCATAGATTAATTCTAAACAGTTTCTCAATAGGTCATCTCGGACGATTCGTCCTCTGCATCTGGTTGCTGCGGCTTCTGTTTGAGGCCGTTGTTTATCTTGTAAGAGAAGCCGATGGTGACTGTCGGGGAGATGCGTCGGGCGCGGAAAACGCGATAGAGCTGGGCGTTGTCGGTGGTGTGGCCGAAACCGCCTGTGCAAAACACATCGCCGATGCGGAGGTTGACGGTAGCGCGCCGCTGGAGGATGTCCTTCTTCACGGCGAGGTCAGCCCAGTAGGATGCGGCCATATCCGTTTGCAGGTCCATGAAAGGGGCGCGGTATTGGCCGGAGAATTGAATGGTCCAATCCTGCGGCAAGGTCATGTAGGAATTGAGTTTGCCGCTGACGCGAAAGGCGTTCTTGTCGCTATTGCCGAGCAGCTCTGTACCTTGGATATAGCTCTCGTAGAGGTTGACGCTGAGGTTGAGTTTCCACCATTTGTTGACTTGCTGGTCGACAATAACCTCGAGGCCGCAGTTGATGCCTTGGTTGAGGTTCTGCCAGGTGGAGGCCCAATAGCCGTCGTACTCGCTGTTGTACGAGACCCAGGGCGAATAGTAGCCGACGTTGGCCGAATCCCACACAAAGCCGTAGCGGGTCATCATGTTGTTGGTTTGGCGGAAATAGAGTGACGAGAAGATATTGGTTTGCTTGAAACCGAGGTTGTAGGAGAGTTCAAAGGCGTTGGTGAACTCGGGGTCGATGCTGGGGTTGCCGAAAGAGAGTTGCTGCCCTTCGCGCACGTCTATATAAGGATGGAGGTCCCACATGTGGGGGCGTCGCACGCGACGGCTGTAGCTGAGTTGGAAACTCTGGTCTTTGTTGATGGTGTAGCTCAGGTGCAGCGTGGGGTAGAGCTGGTAGTAGGGCTTGTCGATGTCGGGAGTGTCGGTGTTCTTGCGCCCGCCGCGCACGTTGGAGTATTCGCCGCGCAACCCTGCCTGGAGCGAGAGTTTGTCGGACAGCTGCGTGGCAAAGGTGGCGTAGATGGCGTGCACCTGCTGGCTGTAGATGTAGTGCATCGAGGCGGCGCTGTCGCGGTAGGAGTGGAGGTTGTGCAGCAGGTCGTACTCCGTCATATCGTAGGTGTATGATTGGTCGGCTTCGAGGATGCGCCCTTCGTAGCCGGCCTCGAGGCGCGATTTCTCGCCTAAGGGATGGACGTAGTTGAGCAGGATGTTGCCGTTGTTGTTATGGTTGTCCACAGAGGTCTCGCGGAGGTAGTAGTGGGCAAAATTGGCGGTCGTGTCGTCGTAGAGTTGCTGCTGACGGCCGTCGCCCCAGCGGTTGCGGTGGTTGAAGGTGACGTCGAGGGTGAGCAGGCGGTCTTTCTGGTCAAATTTCTTGGTGTAGTTGAGGTTGACGGTGTGGTTGCGATTGTGGTTGTCGCTGGTGTCGCTCTGACAATAGTCGAGCAGTTCGGCGTCGGGATAGATGTCCATGTTGTCAACGATGCTGCTGTGGTGTCGGTTGCCGCCGCGCAGTTGGTAGGAGAGCAGGATGGAGTTCTTGTCGTTGATGAAATATTCGGCGCCCAGTTTCACGCTGCCCATGCGGTTGTTGTGTATATTGCTTTCGTTCAAGCTGTCGGAAGTGTTGATGGTCCTGCGGTCAATACGGCTGGTGCTGATGCCGGCGCGGCTGCGGTTGCCGCCGTCGGCCGAGAAAGTGAAGTTCCATTTGGGGGTGGCGTAGTTGAGGTTGAGCGACCCCATGGTGGTAGGGATGAAGTGCGGCAGGTTGTCGGGAATCATGAAAGGCAGCGGCGCCCCCACGTTGAGGTTGGCCACGCCGTTGAGTCCCAGAGCTCCGGCGCTGCGGTCCTTGAGTTTGAGGTTGATGATGCCCGACATGCCTTCGGGGTCGTATTTGGCGGAGGGGTTGGTGATGACTTCGACGTTCTCCACCGTGCTGGCGGGAATCTGTTCGAGCAAGGTCTCCAAGTCGCTCCCCAGCAGCTCGTAGGGCCGTCCGTCGATAAGCACCTTGACGTTGGTGGAGCCGCGCAGCGTCACGTTGCCGTCGTTGTCGATGGCCACCGACGGGACGTTCTCCAACACATCGGTGGCGGTGCCGCCGCCCGTGACGATGTTCTTGTCCACATTGATGACCCGCTTGTCGAGCTGATACTCCACCATGGTGCGTTCGGCGGTGATTTCGACCGATTCCAGGGTGGCGGCGGTGGGGGCTATGCTGATGCGCCCTGTGTTGACGGTGGGGGCTGAGGCAGAGAGCCGCACGGGTGTTGGGTGGTTGTAGGTCTCATAACCCATGAAGGAGACGCGCAGCAGATAGCTTCCGTAGGGCACTTTGTCGATGCTGAAAGAGCCGTTGTCGGTGGTGACGGCGCCGTTGACCAGCGCTGTGTCGGAGGTCTTGTGGAGGGTCACCGAGGCGTAGGCAATGGCGGCGCCGCTTTTCTTGTCGAAGACTTTGCCTGAGACGCGGCCTTGCGCCCATGCGGCGGGAACGGCTGCCAGCACCAGGAGGGTCAGCAGCAGGGAGTGTCGTAACTTCATCTGATGAGAATGGTAAAATGTGTATATCAGCTTTTTGGCTTGCGCACATAGTGCGGCATGTCGAAAGGTATCTCCATCGAGAGTTCCACCACGCCGGCAAATTCGCCGTTCTCGTACCACGGCGTCTGGTAGATGAGTTTCTTCACGCCGTTCTTCTCAATGGTGTAGGCATTGATGGTGGGCTTCTCATGCAGCGCCAGCATCTTGGAGCGCGCCGGCTCGGGGTGGCAGTCCTTCAGGTTCTTGCCGATGAGCGATTTGTCGTTGGTCTTGCTGTTCACCTGCACCGATTTCTGGTTCAGGTCGAGGATGTTGCAGTCGCGATCCGACACGGTGATGGCGATAGGCAGTTCTTCAAAATATTTTTCCATTGTTCAAATAAAATGTTGTGGTGACGGAGTGAATGTTTAGAGAAAAAATTGGACAACCCCAACAAAACCCAAACAAACTCAAGAGAAACCCAAGAGAAACCCAAGAGAAGACCCAAGGAGGACCCAAGGAGGACCCAAGGAGGACCCAAGGAAGACCCAAGGAGGACCCAAGGGAAAGGGAAGTTGTCGGCAAGGTGTCCCCAAGGTGCCCCCAGGCATGCCCCTACCCACAAGCAAGTCCATAAAGCTGTGTGTCGATTACAACCTTATGGACTTGCTTTGTTAATAAGGGCAGATTGGAGGATTACTTGCACTGCAGGGCAGCCAAGGCGATAGAGTTGAGTTTGGTCTTCATGCTGTCGCCGCGGCTGGTGAGGATGCAGGGCACCTTGGCACCCAGCACCATGCAGGCCAGTTCGGCACCGGCAAACTTGGTGCAGGCCTTGTAGAACACGTTGCCGCTCTCAATGTTGGGGAACAGCAGGCAGTCGGCATCGCCAGGCACTTCGCCAGAGAGGTTCTTCGTCGTGGCACTCTCTTTGTCGATGGCCACATCGAGGGCCAAAGGACCGTCGACGATGGCGCCCTTGATTTGGCCACGGTCGCTCATCTTGCTGATGATGGCGGCCTCAACGCATGCGGGCATACCCGTGGACACCTGCTCAGTAGCGGCGATGACAGCCACCTTGGGCTTGGCAATCTCAAGACTCTTGGCCGTGCTGACAAGGTAGTTCAGGATGGCCTGTTTCTGCTTCATGTCGGGAGCGGGGATGATGGCGACGTCGCTGCAGCAGAGCAGTTTGTGGTAGGCGGGAATCTGGAATACGGCCATGTGGGTCAGCATATCGTTTTTCTTGCCAGGCATGAGCCCTGTCTCCTTGTTGAGGATGGCGCGCATGTACTTGTCGGTGCTGAGCAGACCCTTCATCAGCAGGTCGCCCTTGCCCTCTCTAATCAGGGCAACGGCTTTGACACCTGCCTTGTTGTCGTCGGCTTCCTGTACAAGTTCAAACTTGTTGACATCAATTTTCTCTTCGGCGCAGACTTTCTTGATGGTGTCGATGTCGCCCACGAGAGTGGCGTCAACAATACCCAAATCGACGGCGTTGCTCACCGCTCCGATGGTGTGGGAGTCGTTGGCATAGGCGGCGACTAATCTTTTTTTACCCTTGGTCTTTACGAGTTCCAGGAGATCGTCTAACTTTGTAATCATTTTATTGTAAATTTATTATTAGTGCGTTTCATTCTTTGGGAGGGTGCAAAGTTACAAAACTTTTTTAAGATAGCAAAATTCTTCGTACTTTTGCAGCGTCAAA
The DNA here is from genome assembly GCA_902766265.1 of uncultured Bacteroidota bacterium. Lineage (GTDB taxonomy): Bacteria > Bacteroidota > Bacteroidia > Bacteroidales > P3 > Colimorpha. Next base: position 3,654 of record CACXCY010000217.1, on the reverse strand, counting down.
GAGTATGAGGGTAAGTTATTTGCTTGCCTCTGCTTTTCAGTTTGAACACCATCACCGTGCCTTTTGTCAACGACATACTGAACCATCACAGCATCTCCATCGTGGGACTGGAGAAGAATACCGGCAAGACGGTCTGCCTGAACTACATCCTGCGACGGCTCAACGACCTCGGCGTCAGCACGGCTGTCACCTCCATAGGCGTCGACGGCGAGCAGACGGACTCGGTCTATGCCACAGCGAAACCCGAGATTACTCTCTATGAGGGCATGCGCTTCATCACCTCCGAGCGGCACTACCTGCAGCGGCGGCTGGTGTCGGAGATTGTCGATGTGGACACCCGTCGCACATCGTTGGGACAGCTGGTCACCGCCGAAGTGCTCTGTCGGGGCAAGGTCATCCTCTCGGGTGCCGCGACCACCAAGGTGCTGAGCCAGCAGATAGACACTTTCCATCGGCAGGGTGTCCGCCTCACCATCGTCGACGGGGCGCTCTCGCGGCTTAGCTTGGCTTCGCCGACGGTGACGGAGGCCATGATACTGGCCACGGGTGCCGCGGTGTCGCCCAATCTGCAGCAACTCATCTCCAAGACGCGTTTCGTATACCGTCTCATTAACCTGGAGGAGGTGTCGGATGCGGCACGCACCTCTTTGGCAGGCGCCACTTCGGGGCTCTGGGCTCTGGACGGCGACGGTGTGGCGCACGACTTGGACATCCCGTCGGTGTTTCTGCTGGGTACGGAGAACGGGGACATCTTCCGCTACGGCGATACGCTCTTTGCCTCGGGGGCTGTCACCGACCGCCTGTTGAAATACCTCACGGCGCGGCCGAATGTCAGGAGGATGGTTCTGGTGGTGAGGGATTTCACCAAGTTGTTTATCACTCCCGAGGCCTTTGCCGAATACACCCGCAGGGGAGGGCGTCTGCAGGTGCTGCAGCGGTCGCGGCTGATTGCTGTCTGTCTCAACCCTACCTCGCCGCAGGGCTATCGGCTCGACTCCCGTGAGGCATGCAGTCAGCTGACGGAGGCGCTGGGCACGCCGGTGTACGATGTGATGCAGGTATAATCAAAGGAGCTAACGATGATGAACGTAAAAAGCAAGATAAACGAGGAACAGGGGTTCCTGTATGTTGTTGACAATTTGGAACTGATGTCGGCTGTGGGACGTCGCCGGCTGATGGAGCAGCAGTGGCTCTCCTCGGCGGGGGAGGTCGAGGAGGAGTTGCGGCGCGTGGCCGACGCTATGGCTGTGCTGCGGGACGGGCAATATGCGTCCTCGGTGGCGCTGATACGCCACAAGCTGATGGAGCTCCACGATATTGTGGGCACGTTGCGCAATCTGCGGGGCGGCGTCACCCTCACGGAGGTGGAGCTTTTCGAGGTCAAACACTTTGCCTTGCTCTATGGCGACAGTGTGCGTGCCGCCGCCGACATCGACTGTCTGCGGTTCGACTGCAGGCTGGACGGGGTGGTGGCGCTGCTCGACCCCGACTGTACGGGCATGGCCAACTTCTACATATATGATTCCTACGACGCCCGGCTGGCTCCGCTGCGCCGCAGGTTGAAGGAGCTGCAGATGCACCACGAGCCCGACCCGGAGGCGATGACTGCCGTGGCCGACCTCTTCGCCCGGCAGGATGCCATACAGCAGGAGGTGATGGAGCGGCTCTCCCGACAGCTGAAGCCCTATGTGGATTCGTTGGGGCAGGCGCTGGAGCAGATGGCCTATGCCGACGTGCTGCTGGCCAAGGCGGGGCAGGCCATCGCCTGGGGGCTCTGCCGTCCGCAGGTGGTGCCGTCCTCGGAGCCCAGCAGCATGTCGGGGCTTTTCAATCCTCGTCTGCGCCACCACAACGAGGCGCTGCAGCTGCGCTACCAGCCCGTCGATGTGGCGGTTGGCTCGGGTGTGTGCCTCATCACGGGGGCCAACATGGCGGGCAAGACGGTGCTGCTCAAGACGGTGGGCATCGCCCAGATGATGCTCCAGTTCGGCATGTATGTGCCTGCCGCTCAGGCGTGCATGTCGCTGGTGGACGATGTGGCGTTCTGCATAGGCGATGAGCAGAACGAGATGAAGGGCCTCTCTTCGTTCGCCTCCGAGATTATCAAGATAAGCAGCACTTTGCAGAGGGCTCGCCGGGAGCGCCTGATGGTGCTTGTCGACGAACCGGCGCGCACCACCAATCCTGTCGAGGGAAAGGCCATCGTCCACGCTATCGGCCTGATACTCGACCGGTTGCCGAGCGTCACCCTCATCACCACCCACTACAGCCAGCTGGGGCTCGGCTGCCGCAGGTTGCGCGTGAAGGGCTTTGTGGAAGACATGGTCGGCGGGGAGCTGACGCCGCAGAATATCAACCGTTTCATGGATTATTCCCTCGTTGCTGACGACAGCGACGAGGTGCCGCACGAGGCGTTGCGCATCGCCGCCATTCTGGGGTGCGACGAAGAGATGATAGCCCAGGCCCTGGGGTTCGTGGGATAGCGGCACGCCGGAGGGCGGAAAACCGGAGGGGCCCAAAATGGGTCTTCACCTGAAGTGTCCGGAGGGTCTTCACCTGAAGTGTCCGAAGGGTCTTCACCTGAAGTGTCCAGGGGGACTTCACTTGAAGTGTCCGGAGGGTCTTCAGCTGAAGTGTCCAGGGGGTCTTCACCTGAAGTGTCCGGAGGGTCTTCAGCTGAAGTCCTTTTCGGGGGGTGCGGAAAAAGGACGGAAAAAAGGATAGGCAATGTGCTTGTCGCAACATAAAATGACAAATAATATGGTAATAAAGAAGGTAATCCTGCCCATGGTGGCAGCAGTGCTATTGTTGGCGTCCTGCCAGAGGAATGAACATTTTATCACGGACAGGGAGTACCGTCGGCAGGTGCATGCCGACTATGAGAGCCGCCTGGCCGGCTTCCCCATGTTGCAGGTGCGGCTCGACACGCTGCCGCGCTCCGAGCGTGAGGCCATGGAGTTCCTCTACGCCTACATGCCGCTCAGCGACCTGGCCGACTACGAGCCGGGCTTCTTCCTCCAGCAGGTGCGCCACGCCCTCCGGGCCCGCGAGGAGATGCCCTGGGGCAGGGACATACCCGAGGACGTGTTCCGCCACTTCGTGCTCGTCTACCGCGTCAACAACGAGAACCTCGACAGCGCCCGCATGGTGCTCTACCGCGAGTTGAAGGAGCGCGTGCAGGGCCTTGGCATGGAGGATGCCGCCCTGGAGGTGAATCACTGGTGCCACGAGCATGTGGCCTACCGCGCCAGCGACAGCCGCACCTCGGCGCCGCTGGCCACCATGCGCACCTCGCTGGGACGCTGCGGCGAGGAGAGCACCTTCACCGTCACCGCCCTGCGCGCCGTCGGCATCCCCGCCCGACAGTGCTACACCCCCCGCTGGGCCCACTGCGACGACAACCACGCATGGGTCGAAGTATATGTAGACGGAGAGTGGAAGTATCTCGGCGCCTGCGAGCCCAGTCCGCGGCTGAACATGGCATGGTTCACGGTGCCCAGCACACGCTGCATGATGGTGCACACCAAGGCCTTCGGCCGCTACAAAGGCGACGAGGAGGTGGTGAAACGCACCGGAATGTACAGCGAGCTCAACCTGCTCTCGCATTACGCTCCAACACGTCGCGTCACCGTCACCGTGATTGACGGGAATGCC
>CACXCY010000216.1 GCA_902766265.1 uncultured Bacteroidota bacterium | reverse complement strand
CCGCATCCTCAACCCCAAGAGCAGCGAAGTCGTGGCAGTCAACACCACCCGCGCCGCTGCCACCAGCGATACCGAGGAAGCTGCTGCCACCGAGGCCGCACCTGCTGCCGAATAGTCAGTTGGATTATAGCAAAACCTTTGACAGCCGCACCTATTATGCGGCTGTTTCTTTTGCCCACGACTCATGTACCGATATCTGCTCTTCGACCTCGACCGCACCCTCTGGGACTTTGACGGCAACGCCGACATCACCTTCCGAGAGATGTTCGGCGTCTACCGCCTACAGGAACTCTGCGGCGTGGACTACAAGGAATTCCACGACTACTACCGTGCGGTCAACGATGTGCTGTGGGAGCAGTATCGCGCAGGCACGCTGGCCAAGGAGGTGCTGCATGTGCGTCGGTTCATGCTGCCGCTGGAGCATTTCGGTTGCACGCCCGACCGAGTGTCGGCCCTCACGGGCTGTCGCAGTGTCGCCGCGCTCTCCCTGCAGCTGGGCGACTACTACGTGAATGAAGGCCCACGGCAGACAGGACTCATGCCAGGTGCACGCCACCTGCTCGACTATCTGGCTGGCAAATCGTGCTACGAATTGGACATCATCACCAACGGCTTCAGTGAGGCGCAGCTGCCCAAAATGCATTCGTCCGACATCTATCGCTACTTCCGCCGCTTCTTCCTGTCTGAGGACTTGGGGCATCATAAGCCCGACCCACGTTTCTTCGAGGCGGTGCTGCAACAGCTGTCTGTCCGTCCGGAAGAGTGTCTTGTCATCGGCGATGATTTCGCTGTCGACATGGTAGGGGCTCAGCGGGTAGGAATACCGCAGCTGTTCTACAATCGCGAACGTCGCTACCAAGGCCCGTATCCGTTCCGGCCTACAATGGAAGTGTCGTCACTTTGCGATATTGAACGGATATTGTAATAAAATCGGAAAGCTTGCGTTATAGGGGAAACAAAACGTCAACGATGCACAAGGCCGGTTTTGTCAATATCATAGGAAACCCCAATGTGGGCAAGTCAACGCTGATGAATGCTTTGGTGGGAGAGAACCTATCCATTATCACAGCGAAAGCACAGACTACGCGCCATCGTATCATGGGTATTGTCAACGGTCGCAGCGAAGCGGACGATTGCGAATTCCAGATTGTCTACACCGATACCCCCGGTATCGTCAATCCCCATTACAAACTGCATGAGTCCATGATGGGATTTGTCAATTCCGCGCTGCAGGACGCCGACCTATTCCTTATGGTGACCGAAGTGGGCGAGACGCTGAAGAACCAGGAGGTGCTTGCCAAAGTTGTGGCATCATCAACGCCAATTATATTGGTCATCAATAAAATCGACCTCTCCGACCAACAGACGATTGCAGACAAGATTGCCTATTGGCAGAACCAGATACCGCGGGCTGTCATTGTGCCCACCTCGGCCACGGAACGTTTCAATATCGACACTATCTTTAATCACATTCTACGTCTGTTGCCCGAAAACCCGCCATATTTTCCCAAGGATGAACTCACAGACCGCTCGATGCGATTCTTCGTCTCAGAGATAATCAGGGAGAAGATATTGCTGTATTATCAAAAAGAAATACCCTATTCCTGCGAGGTGGCGGTGGAGAGCTATGAGGAACAAGAGGGATTGGACCGCATCAGTGCAATAGTTTTTGTGGAACGCGAATCGCAGAAAGGTATCCTTATCGGACATCAAGGGCAATCCCTAAAGAAAGTGGGCACCGAGGCCCGCAAGGACATTGAAGAGTTTACAGGAAAGAAATGTTTTCTCAGCATCCATATCAAGGTGATGAAAGACTGGCGCAACAGCGAGAGAGCGCTCCGGCAGTTCGGTTATGAGGTGTAGAATAGGGGTGTGGCCAGCTATATTGAAAAAAATGATTACTTTTGTAGGTGCAATCGCAGACCGAAGAATTGGTTGATTTGATATAAAATAATAACATACAGAAAAATATGAAGATAAAGATTGTGTTGGCGGCGACAATGTTTCTCGCCTTTTTCGGCGCCGTTTCGGCGCAGAACTATAAAACCGACGTTGTGATTGACGGTTTTGCCGGCAAGGTCTCAGGTGTGGACCAAAAACTCTACGAGGCGCGTGTCGATGGCGGCGAGATGGAACGTGGTGCCATGCTTGAGCATCTTCAGACCGTTTATACTTCCAAGGGTTATCGCAAGAGTATGACGTTCCTCTCCACTGGTGAGAATAATGTAATATTCCGCACTCGTTACAAGCATGACGGTTTTGGTCTTGTTACGTTAGAACAGGTGGTTGACCCTAATGAGAACGTGGTAGGTCGCACTTACTATATATATGATCAGAACAATGTGCTCAGCGAGACCTACGTGGAGGATGCAGAACGACAGGTGGAAAACCGTGTTCGTATATATTACGACAATAAAGGCCGTGTGAGCCAGCGTTCCTACAACGACCCCAAGAACGAGATATACAAGCGTGAGATATATACGTATGATGTCAATGGCGATGTGGCTCGTGTGGTAGTGTTTGACCGTTCCAAGAAAAAGGTTAGAGAGTTGCGCTACGAGTACGATGAGAACCATCAGCCCGTCAGTCAGACGTTGTATGACTATACAGAATCAGAACCTGAAGTGTTTGTGACGCTGTTCCGTTACCAATATGACGACAAAGGCAACTGGATTCAGAAGGTGGAATACGTGCTTGACAACGACCGCACTACTCCTGTTTACATTACAGAACGCCATTTGGAGTATTTCCAGTAGTCGCAGACAATCATGTTTCAATGCAAACATCGCGGTAGCGGGTTGCCGCTGCCGCTTTTCTATTCTGTTTTTGGAGAAGTGTCAATATAATAGGTATAATAGATTAGATATTCATACATAACGCACTGCCTGTGGAACTGGTTATCCTTATCTGTTTTCTTTGCTATACCTGCTTGTTGTTTGGTATCACCTTTCTGACATCCAAGAAGGCGGGCAATGATGCATTCTTTCGTGGCAATCGCAAATCGCCATGGCCTGTGGTGGCTTATGGCATGATTGGCGCGTCTCTTTCTGGAGTTACGTTCATGTCGGTACCTGGGGGTGTGTATTCGGGGCAATTTACGTATATGCCGCTGGTGTTCGGCTATGTTGTCGGTTATGCTGTTATAGCACTACTGTTGCTGCCTCTCTATTACCGACTAAACCTGACCTCCATATACACCTATCTTGAAGAGCGGTTTGGTGGCGCGTCGGAGAAAACAGGTGCGCTGTTCTTTATTATCTCGCGTATGATGGGGTCGGCATTGCGAATGTATTTGGTTGTGTTTGTGCTTTATGAGTTTGTGTTCCGTGCATGGGGTATTCCCTTTTGGGTTCCGGCAGTAGTCTTCGTGGCATTGATATTACTTTACACGTTTCGCGGAGGAATTAAGACCGTTGTGTGGACCGACACTTTACAAACCACATTTCTTCTTCTCGCAGCCATCATCACTGTGGTAGCTATCCTGCGACAACTCGACATCTCCTTTGTCGAATTGTTGCGGCGTTCGTCCGAAGATGGATATACGCGTGTTTTTGAAACGGATCCATCTGCTCCCAAATACTATTGGAAGCAAATACTGGCTGGGGCATTCATCACTATAACCATGACGGGACTTGATCAGGACATGATGCAGAAAAACCTTACCTGTAAGAGTTTGCGCGATGCCCAAAAGAATGTGATGACTTCTAGCTTGCTCTTTATTGTTGTTAACCTGTTGTTCCTTAGCTTGGGTGCCGCGCTGCTTTATTATGCCAATGCTGCGGGCTTTGCGTTGCCTGTTAATGAAAGCGGCACGGTCGTCGGCGACAAGATATTTCCATCCATTGCTTTTTCGCTCAGTGGCTTTACCGCTATTGTCTTTGTTCTGGGCATGGTTGCTGCTGGCTATTCAAGCGCCGACGGTACGCTTACGGCTTTGACAACTACCTTTTGTTACAACTTTCTCCATTTTGGCAGGCATGAGGATGATTGCGAAAAAGTGGAATCGACAGTAGTAGACAAGAAGGGAGAAAAACAGTATCGACTGTCAGAACTTGCAATACGCCGCATCGTCCATGTTGGATTTGCATTGCTATATCTGTTGGTTATCGTGGCATTTCGTCCATTCCATACACAATCGCTTATTGATACTCTATTCGATGTGGCAGGATTTACCTACGGGCCGTTGCTGGGTATGTATGCTTTTGGCCTTTTTACTCGGAAACAGGTTCATGACCGATATGTGCCGGTGGTTGCCATTGTAAGCCCCGTGGTCTGCTATATTCTTCGGCAGCATTCAGAGGATTGGTTGGGCGGCTACCATTTCGGTTTCGAAATACTATTGGTTAATGGAATGCTTACGTTCTTCGGATTACTTTTGATAACAAAACGCAAATGAAAAGATATTCTATCATACTGGTTATTTTCGCATTGTTAGTCTGTTCCTGCAGTCGCTACACCGTTTATTCGGTTCAGTCCAAACCTAATAACAAGCTCGCTGGAGGATTGCTCTATGCTTTGCCTTATACACAGTTGCGGGTGGCGGTGACTTTTGACAAGGCCGACTATGCCTGTGCGCCATTTGCTCCGTATGCGCACGACCTGCTGGGCATTGCTGGCGTTGGGTCGGATTCTGTATATAGTATTCGGTCGATTGAGGTTCAGGCCGTTAATCAGCCCGACCCAAGACATTATTATTTTGTCCGCCCCAATCGTATAGCTGTCAATGTGGATCCTCGAGGGCTGCTACGCTCCGTAGGCATGCCCGCTGATGTCTCTATGCCTTACGACAATGGTACCATTGCCGCATCCGAGACGGCTGCACCGCCGTCGCCGTCATCGGTGGCTTCTTATAATCTTTACGATCGTGCCGATACTTTCTATACCCGTAACGATCGTCCGGGTACGCCGTCTTTTGTTTCTGCTAAGAAGGATGTGCGGTCGGTGCGTCAGCGTGCCGTGGCTGCTGCAGAGGAGATTAAGGAGATCTCTGACAAACAGCAGCAACTCCTTTTCGGTGAATATGAGATATCCTACGACGGCGACGCGCTACGCTATATCAACGGCCAGCTTGAAGATCGCCGTCAACAGCTTTTAGCGCAGTTTACAGGCAGCGTCGCCACGGAGACGGTGGTCTTCACGGTCGACATCCGAGACGAGAAGACGCTCATCGACAACCAGACTGTGGAGATTTTCCAATTCTCACCCATCTTGGGACTCGTCGACTCCACGGTCGACGACGCGATGATGGTCTCCTGTAATATCCGTTGCGACAATATGCTGCGCAATGCGGCTCGTTTTGTGCGCCATCGTACGCAGACAGTGGAGAAGGGTGGATGGCGCGACCTACACACGTTCAAATACCGTATTCCCGAAACGGCCAGCGTCACCGTCTACGGTCATAGCCGTGGGTCGGAGTTGCCGCTGTTCGAGTTCCAGAAAACGATAAAGGTGGCTCAGTTCGGCACCGTGGCCAACCTGCCTGGTGGCAAAATTTGTGCCGCATTCGACCCGGCTACGGGCGACCTTGTCTATTTCAACAAATAGCTGTGGATTTCTTCGTCACCATACTCGGGTCGGGAGCCGCCACTCCCAAGCGCGACCGCCAGTGTAGCTCGCAGGTGGTCAACATTAATGGGTTCAAGATGCTGGTTGACTGCGGTGAGGCCGCACAACATCAGGTTCGCGCCACCCATCAGCGCATGCAGTCGCTCGGCACCATCTTCATTTCCCATCTCCACGGTGACCATATATTCGGCTTGCCTGGGTTGCTCTCGTCGATGCACCTCTGTGGGCGTACCGAGCCGGTGACCGTCTTTTCGCCTCGGGGGCTACGCGAGGCCATGCAAACACTCTTCCGCATTTCGAATACTGTGCCGCAGTACGAAATTAACTATGTCGAGATTGACGCTTCGGAGCCCGTCGAGGTGTTTCGAAACGCCAGATGCGTTGTGACCGCTTTTCCGCTCGACCACTCGGTACCTTGCTACGGCTACCTGTTCGAGGAAAACCAGCCCTTTTTCAACATTCGCAAGGAGGCCATCGAGCGCTATGCGCTGTCGCCCGCCGACATCCAGCTTGTCAAAGAGGGCGCTGACTTCCGTGCACCGGACGGCACGGTGGTGCCCAATGGGGAACTCACCCTGCCGAAACGTCCGGTACATCGTTACGCATATTGCTGCGATACAGCATATACCGAGTCCATTCTCCCTGTTGTCGAAGGGGTTGACCTGCTCTGTATGGAGAGCACCTTTGCCAACGATTTTGCGTCCGTCGCTGCCGAGAAGCGCCACTGCACCGCTTTGCAGGCCGCCCAGCTGGCGCGGAAGGCCCACGTGGGGCGACTGCTGCTGACCCACTTCTCGGCCCGCTATAGTGACGTGGTCCCGCTGCTGGAAGAGGCGCAATCCGTTTTTCCCGACACTATCGCTGCTGCCGATGGTATGACGCTCGCTGTGAAAGCTTTATAGTATTATTATCCTTTTTCTTGCTCACCATCTGAAAAATTGGTGTATGACAATTATATGGTGGTCACCAGTTTTTGAGTTGGTGTGTAGGGGGGGGGAATTCAGTCGCAGAGGACGTAGATGTCGTCGCGGGGATTGATGAACAGGACGGGGATGCGGTGGCGGTTGACGATGATGCGGTCTTCCTGCACCCCGATGAAGAACTCCACGCCGTCGCGCTCGCTAGTGGTGACGGCAATGAAGAGCCCGTAGCCGCTGGCGCTGGCGTAGTCGAGGGCGCTGACATCGGCAAAGGTCGTCCGCCGGCGCAGCACGTGGGGCACGAAGGTCAGCTTCAGGTTGCTGAAGAAGCGGTGCATGAACTGCATGTTGCTGTACCACTTGTAGCGTAGCCCCTCGTCGCGATAGTCGTAGTAGAGCACATGCATCGTACTGGCGTTGAAACGGGCGAAGTAGCTTGCCCAGATGAGTTTCTCCTTGCTCTCCTTGCGGTGGTCCACGCTGAAGGCCACGTCATGCGCCGCTCCGAAACCGGACAGAGGTTGCTGGACGGTGAGGAAAGCAATCTTGCATTCGCTGAAGTTGTGCAGCAGCTCTTTCTTGTGTGTCGGAGAGCGTCGCCGTGCATGGTCGTCCACCTGAGCCACGGCGACCACGGCGTTGAGTAGCGTGGGCAGCGCGTCGACCACCGGCTTGGTCTCGTTCTTTAGCGCGCAGTGGCTCACGTCGGCCAGGGGAGCCATGCCTCCGATGCCGTTCGACTGCACCTGCGAGCGCAATGCCTGCAGCCGGCTTCCTGCCTCGTCGGGCGTAAGGTCGGTGTAGCGAGGGTCGGAGATGTAGAGCAGGATGAGACCTTTGCCGAGCATGCGTGCCAGCGCCACGGCATGGGTCAGCACGGTGTCGGGATTGTCAAGATCGGCCAGATAGGCGATGACGAACTGGTCTTTCTTCTCTTTCATCGGATTAGCGTTATGTCGCCCTTGAACTGGTTCTCCATGCCGGCTTCGCACGACACCTTGCAGTAGTACGTATAAACGCCGGGCAAGCAGAGATTGTTCTTGTAGCGTCCGTCCCAGCAGGCGTTGATGTCGTGTGACTCGTACACCATTTCGCCCCAGCGGGTGAAGATGGCTATGTAGAACTCCCGCACCCATTCGCCACGGAAGCACAGTTGGTCGTTCTTGCCGTCGTCGTTAGGAGTGAAGGCGTTGGGAATGAAAATGTTCTCTTCGCCGCAGTTGACGTTAATGCAGCACACACGTACCGTGTCATTGTAGGTGCATCCCACCGAGTCGGTCACCGTGACAACAAAGATGGTAGTGTCGGTCAGCGTGGCCACAGGATTGGGTGACGAGGCGTTGTCGAGTGGCCCTGCAGGATACCAGCTGTAACTGCCGTTGGGGATGGTGGTGACGTGCAGCCCTGTGCTACCGTTGATGAACACCACATCGGTGTCGGCCCAAGCGTTGACATCGGCAAAGGAGTGCTGCGTGTCGATGAATACGGAGTCCCCTTCGACGCACCCGTTGGCGTCGGTGACAATAAAATGTGATGTGCCGTCGCATAGGTGTTCCGCATCGGAGGTGGTCTCTCCGTTGCTCCAAGCGTAGGAGAAGGGCGCCGTGCCGCCAGTCACAATGGCTGAGGCACGCCCAGAACAATCATCTTCGCAAGTGTTGCTGATGAATTGGGCCTCAACGCTGAGGTTGGCCATGTCGCGCACCTCGACGGTGTCATCAAAGTGGCATCCGTTGGAATCTGTGATGGTGACGATATAGAGGCCTACGGTCAGTTGGGAGCGGCTGTTGCTGGTGCTGCTGTCGTCGGCCCAGAGGAACGTGTATGGCGGAGCATTACCGCTCACAGCAAGTTGTATGGCTCCAGTGTTGCCATCACGGCAGGGAACGTGTGTTACCGTAGCTGAGACCGTCGGTTGCGGTGGGGCGACGATGGTAGCGTGTTTCTCCACGTGGCATCCGTTGGCGTCTGTAAAAAGCATCGTGTGGTCGCCAGGACAGAGGTCGCGAGCCACGCTATCTGTAAGTGGCGTATTGTCGCAAGCGTAACTATAGGGGCGGACAGCAAAACCGGTCGATAGCGACGTGATGGTTCCGTCGCAGTTGTCGGGGCAGCTGGTCGGGGTGGTGATAAGAGTGTCCACTACGGAGTAGAATCGCACATGGATGCTGTCGGTCTCTTCACATCCCAGTTGGTCAACCACGTGGACATACAAAGTCATAGAAGTGTCAAGGTCGATGGTGATATTGGGCAATAGGGTATTGGTGTTGATAGTATCGGAGAAATTGTCGTGGTGCGACCAGAAATAGTGGATTTGGCTACCCTGGCAGTTGACGGCGAATGTCAGCGGCGAGGAGCAGCTGGCTGTATCGCCCGTGATGGAAAAGTTTGCATGCCCCAGTGTGACAATTTGGTGTACTGTGTCCACACAAGAGTTGGTGATGTTGCTCACCAGTAGGGTGTAGTGTCCGTCCGAAGAACAGTAGGGATTGGCGATAGTGCTGTCGCTTACTGCCCCTGTAATCCAACGGTAGGTGGAATTGATGGTTGGTGTGAGTCCTATTTGTATAGGATTGCCAGGACAGACGCTGAGTGTGTCCAGCCACGATGAGCGGTTGCCCAGAACAAGTATCTGATGTTCGATGGTGTCGGTACCACAGCATCCGGTATCCATATAGGCCACCAGCCGCACGGTGTACATACCTGGAGAAAGGTAGGTGTGGCGCACGTTAAAGGAACCGTTTCGTATCGTCTGCGCAGCAGAACCGTCGCCAAATGTCCATTGCACACGGTCGGCGCGGCCGGTGAATTCAAACTGGTAGTTGAACACAGGGGCGCATTGGGTCGGAGGCTGAACAAAGTCGGCCACGGGAAAGTCGTTGTTGACATTGAGCCGGAACACAGCATTGTTGCAGTTGGAAGCGTTGTTGGTTGTTGACCATACGCCGGCGGTGGTGGGAAAAGCGTCAGTACCGCCGCAACTGGCACATACCGATTGGTATAGGGTGGCGCAGCGGTCAAAACGGCTGGTGCCTCCGTCCACATGGTCGGTACCGCCGTAGTTGTCGTTGAGCCCGTGTATCTCGCCGAAGAAACTGCCGTACACCTGTTGGGATGCGGCATCGTCTATACTGAACACATAGAAGTCTTGTCCGTCGGTAGTGCTTTGGTAGGCATCGGGCGTGATGGGCATTCCCCATGTGCCGTAGGTATTCCACGGTATCGTCTGACCGGCCAAATAGTAGCCGCAGAACTTGCGTCCCCATCCAGCGGCATAGACACGGTCGCACACATCGGCGGCGAAGGCGGTAGGTGAGATGTTGGGCTCTCCGCTGCCAGTACCGAATACTGTTGACCAAATCAGAGAGTCGAGTTCGGGGGTGAATCGTGCCAGAAATTGTCCGCTATTAGGAGTGTTGTAGGTGGCGTTATGGACGAGGGTGGTGCCGCTGGCTGTCGTCTGTCCGAAGACAAAGGCATCGTTGCGTTTGCCGGTGCGTACGAAGTAGCATTGGTCGTAGGATGATGAGCCGAAGAGGGTGGAAGCCATAAGCATATTGCCGTGGTAGGAAATCTTGGCTATGAAGCCGTCGGCGCTGCCTCCGTTATAGCTGGTATTGTATGCGTTTGAGGTCGTTGGGAAGTTGATGGAATTGGTGCCGCCGCATACCAACAAGTTGTATTCGTTGTCAACGTCTATGGAATATACAGCATCGTCGCCATAGCCCCCAATATAGCTGCTCCATAGCAGGTTGGATAGATTGTAATCCAATTTGAACACCACGCCGTCTTGCCCGCCGCTGTAGAAGGGACGGAAACTGTTGGATGTTACAGGGAAATTGGCCGATTTGGTGGTCGAGCCGACGTAAATGTTGGCCAAGTCGTCGGTAATCAATTCTCCGCGAGCGCCGTCGCCATAGTTGTAGTAAAGCGAGTCGTTGCCCAGCATAATGAGAGTATTGTTGGCGTTGTAGTAGTTCTCGTAGTTCAATCCGTCGTTACCTGCGCCGCCTACATAGGTGGAGGCCAGTAGGCGTCTGCCGTCATTACTGAAGCGGCTGACGAAGATGTCGGATCCGTTGGGATAGTTGATGGCGTTCGATTCGTACTGTATCGGAGTGCCGCCGTTGAACGAAGTGTCGTAGGCCGTTGGTGTGGTTGGAAAGTTGTCGGACCCCGTCGTTCCGAAGATGACCAATTCATCGAGGTCGTTAACGAAAAGACTATGGGGCATATCACCATAGTTCCCTCCCAGGTATGTGGCATAGCGGCGTTGGCTGCCGTCGGGGCTGAACACGAAGATGCCCACATCGGCGTTGCCGTTGTAGGTGCTGTCGAATGCCCCCAACGAATAGGGGTATCCTTGCGCGAAAGATACTCCCGAGGTGTATACGTTTTTGTGTGCATCGTAGGCGGCTGTGGTTCCCCAGTTGTCTGATGTGGATCCAGTGTAGGTGGAGAAGTATAGGTATGGGTCAATGATGAGAGGGCGGGTGGCGTCGTAGCGCCCCACTTGTATGCGTGCCTCGTCGTTTTTGAGTATGTAGCGGGCTTCCACTTCAACCTCGTGGCCGTCCACCATCTGGTAGGCATAAGGTCGCAGCTCCACGATGTCGAGAACCGAGGTCTTAACCACAATGTTGCCGTTCTGTAGGCGGGTGCCATCCACGCCTTCGTATCGCATGCAGATATCCGACGGATTGGCTCCAGGAGCCACTATAAAGTCGTATTTCATGGCATTTGCAGCCGAATATACCTTAAGGTCAATGCCTGGGTAAAGGTCGCGGTAGTTGACGTCATCATATATCCCCACGCCGCCTTTCCAACGCCGGCGGTCCTTGCCGATGAAGTAGTTCTCGTAGTCTTCATGCTTCTGGCCACCCTCCACGTGTTGCGTTTTCGCCCCCACAAAGAGCACTTGGTAAGCGTGTTGGCGATAGCGCTTGTCCTCATTGTTGAGGGCAGGGTGGTGGTGCAAATTGCTATTGTCCGGGTGCTGCACCACGATGGTGAAGCGGTCTTTCTCCAGAAACAGGGTCGCCGCTTTCATCTGCGAGCGGAACAATATTTGGTCGTCCCATTGCCCAAGGTTTTCGGAAAAAGTCATACGCGTGCCCACCCCCAATGTGTCACGTTCGTTGCGTGCCCAAGTGGTGAAGCAGAGCAGCAACATCAGTATATAGAGGATAGAACGTCGAAAGATACTCATAAGGAATTAGACAAACGAATGTGCAAAGATACGTTTTTTTTTAGACACCAACAAGTGAAATGTGAAATGTAAAATGCGTTAGTTATTACCAAATGTATTCATTTGTCTGTACGTGTGTAAT
>CACXCY010000215.1 GCA_902766265.1 uncultured Bacteroidota bacterium | reverse complement strand
TGCATAGCCCATTGCCCTGGTGTGCGGGTTGTAACGTTTGGACCTCGCCACTTTCAGTTTCAGTTTGGCCATAGTATTGTTTTTTGATGGTGAATCGTTTTTCTGTCGGATGTGTTTTTGGAAATCGACGACGGTCGTTTTGAAAATTGGTGCACACCAATCTTGGAATCGGCGCACACCAACTTCATAATTGGTGTGCACCAATTTTACAATTGGCGCACGCCAACTTTACAATTGGTGCGCACCAATTTTTTAGCCGATGCGCACGGATTTTTGAATTGGTGTGCAGCATATTGTTTTTCATTGCGTTGCAAATATTGTTTTAGCGACGTCGTTTGTCATTTCGATGCCACAAAAATACGAAAAATAATCGTCAGTGCAAAACTTTCTGCCCATTATGCGAAAAAAAGCCCGCGCCGCTTTTTGGCGGCGCGGGCTCAACTGCGTGTCGGCGCGGTCTATTCGTTCTGGACCAGGCGCACGGAAAGGGCGATCTGTCCGGAGGCAACGTGGTTGACCATCGGCGATATTTCAAGCGCGTCACTGAAGTAAGAGAGCGCGACGCCTTCCACAGTCCAGTAGTTGCAGGTGACCCCTACATTGTTCAGCTCTCCCAGGTAGTTGCGATAGCCCATGGCGGGCAGGTCGATGTGCTTGCCGTTGGGGCCGGTGGCTGTGGCACCGCTGCCGTTCCACTCCCATTCGCACTCATCTATCAGCTCCTGTATCTGGGCTTCCGTGGGCAGGACGCTGTTGAAGAGCACCAGCGCGTCCGCGTAGAGGAAGAGCCCCGCGGTGCTGTCGTCGGGGTTCCACTCGTTGGTGGCCTTCCACTTGGTGCCGCTCGTCAGTCCCAGGTCCACATACTCCTCATCGGGCTCGTCGGGCACATTGGGTACGTTGGGCACGTTGTTGTTCTCCTTTTCCGTGCAGCACAGCAGCGAGCCGCACGCCAGTGCCAGCAGGCACATCATGCTTAATGTCAGTTTCTTCATGGCTTATGGTGTTTAATGGTGAATTGTCTATTCGGGCTTGCGGTAGTACTTGTCGAAGAAGGCCTGGTAGGCGGCCACGTCCTTCTTGTTGTAGAAGGTGGTGTAGTTCTGCGTGGAGATGGCGAACACCTGGTAGTCCTTCCTGTCGTACTGCGACAGGGGGCCGCCTGCCAGAAGCAGGTGCGTGTAGTAGCGCATGGCCTCGTCGGCGTTCTTGAAGCGGTGGATGGTGAGCATCTGCGTGCTGTCGGTGAACATCAGCGGGCTGCAGCGGTAGCCGCTGTTGGAGTAGTTCTCCGCGTTGAAGTCGCCGATACGGTACTGCAGCTGCGTGGCCACAATCTTCTTGTCGTTCACCACCACGATGACATAGTGCTGCATGTTCTCGCGGTAGCGGTACATCTGGCTCTCCTGCGGCAGCGGCTGGTCCGTCTGCTTGGGTTGCTGCTCCTGCTTGTCGGCTTCAATCTTGGCGGGATAGCGAGTGTCGCGCGCCACGTTCTCGTCGACCGCGCTGATGTGCTCGTCGGCAGCCCCGCCGGCGATGTTCTCACCCTCGTGGAAATAGTCGAGCTGACTCTTGGCCAGCACGGCAATCCGCGACGTGTCGGGATAGGAGGCCACAATGCGCCCGAAGACCGCCAGCGCCGAGTCGCGGCGACCCGTCTGGGCGTAGGCCATGCCCTGCCAGAACATGAACTTGCCGCGCAGCGGCTCCTCCCCGTAGGTGGCCAGCGCACGCTGCGAACGCTCCAGCACCTCGGCATAGCGGCGGCGGCGGTAGCTGGAGTAGGCGCCGGCGTATTCCTCCTGGGCCTTCTCGCCGCGCTGCACGATTTGCAGGTAGTACTTGTCGTCGCGAATCATGTTGGCATAGTCGCAGTCGGGGAAGCCCATGAGAATCATGTCGCGGTAGTAGTTGGCGTTGGGCGTGTTGCCCTGCTTGCCGTAGATTCGGTAGAGCTGGAAGAAGGCCTGCACCACGTCCTCATAGTCCGGATAGTCGTTGGCCAGGCGGAGATAGCACTCCAGCGCGCGGTCGGTGTTCTTGATGCCGTCATAATAAATGTAACCCGCGTTGAGCAGGCAGCGGGCGATGTCGGCGTGCATCGTGTCGCGCTGTTCCACGCTGGTGGGCAAGTCCTTGAGGTAGTAGGCCACACAGTGCGGGTCGTCGGGGTTGTTCTTGGGGTCGACCTTGGTCTTGGTCGCCGCCGCACTGTCGCCCATCGTGCTGTCTACGTCGTCGGACTCCATGTCAGCATCGTTGCCGTCGGCCAGCATCGCCGACATGCCCGCACCGAGCATCGACTTCTTCGAGAGAAACCAGTAGTCCTCCAGCACCCGCTGCCCCCAGCGCTGACGGAATGTCTCCTTGCCCTTGGCCACGGTGTTGCTGTTGTAGAAGTACCAATCGCCCTCCAGCGTCGATGTCTGCGCCTTGGCTTCGCGGCGCAGCTCCTCGAGCAGTGCCTTCTCCCGGGCTTCTTCCTCCTGCTTCTTCAACGCCTCAATCTTCTCGTTGATCATCTTCTCCCGATCAGCGGGGTCCATGTCGGCCATAGCCATCAAGCTGTCGTTGCGGCTGATAACGCGTGTGAATTCAACCAACGATGTCAGCAAGTCGTAGCGGTCCTTGATTTCGGCGTAGTGGGGATAGTCGGACGTGATGACGTGCATAGCCGTGTCGTAGTAGCTCTGCGCAGCGTCGTAGTTCTCATAGATGTCGTATAGCACATCGGCCATGCGCAACGCCGACTTGGCCTTCTGTGCCGGATTGGCCGATGCCGCCGCCACCGAGAGCCGGTAGTTGTCGCAGGCCTTCTTCGCGTCCTTCACACCCAGGTACATCTCGCCCTTGGCGTAGTATATCTGGTCTTGAAACTCCTCGTTCTTCTTGTCCTTCAACATCTTGTCGAGCGTGCGTTCCTGCTCCGCCACGTCGGTGTGGTTCAAATCGCTGCACGAGGCGATGCTGATGCGGGCGTTGAACTCCATGACATAGTCAGGATGGCAGCGCAGCACCTTGCCGTAGTACTTGGATGCCGCCGCACGCTTGTCGAGCGTCTGGTAAATCTGCCCGAGAATGAAGTAGAGTCGCGCCTTGGTGGCGTTGTCGCTCACCTCGCCCAGCGCCAGGTGTATGTACTGCACGGCCTTCTTGTATTTCTCCTGCGGCAGCAGGTTCTCCACCATGGCGAGATAGAGCTTGTCGGCCAGTTTCGGATTGAGGTCTCCCGCACTGTATTCGTTCACCAGCTGCTCCAGCGCCGCCTCGCCATCGAGATACTGTTTCTGCATGGTGGCGCAACGGGCCATGAGAATCTTGGCCTCGTCGGCGTCGACACTGCCGGCGTACTGCGCCACGATGAGACGGCAGGTGTTCTCGGTGGCGGGATAGTCCTGCTTGTAGAACGTGGCGTATGCCGTCAGCAGGTAGCATTTCTTGACATAGCCGACATACTCGCGTCCATGCTGGTAGATGCTGTGCTTCTTGATGCCCTTGATGCCTTTCTCCACAGCGCGGTCCATTTGCGCGTTGACTGTCATGGCCTGCTCAATGGTGCCCAACTCGTAGACGGGCAGTATCTGCGTATAGTCGTCGGCGTGGGCCTGCGCCAGTTTCTGCACACCTTCCTTCAAGCTCTCGTTGCCGTTCCACCATACATTGTAATGGCACGCCGTGTTATGGTACTGCACATTCGCCCACTTGGTGCTCTGCGTGGAGCATCCCGCCAGCAATGCAATCAGGGCAATCGTCAACGCTGTGCGGACAACAGGATGATATGTGCGCGTATTCTTCAATGCTTTCAGTCGGTTGAGTGATACTATAAGAAGAAGTTGCCTATAGTTTTGCGACTATAGACAACTGCATAACACAGAAAACGACAATTTATTGTGCCCCCACCCGCTATACATTGAAACGGAAGTGCATAATGTCACCATCCTGCACCACGTAGTCTTTGCCTTCGACGGCTATCTTTCCTTGTTCCCGACACTTGGCTTCGCTGCCGAGAGCCACATAGTCTTCAAACTTGATGACTTCGGCGCGGATGAAGCCGCGTTCGAAATCGCTGTGGATGATGCCGGCCGTCTGGGGAGCTTTCATGCCTTTACGGAAAGTCCACGCGCGGCATTCCTTGGGACCTGCGGTGAGGAAAGTTTGCAGGTTGAGCAACTTGTAGGCGGCTTTAATAAGTCGGTTGACGCCCGACTCCTTCAGCCCCAAGTCCTCAAGAAACATCTGTTTCTCCTCATAGGAATCCAGTTCGGCAATGTCGGCCTCGATACCTGCCCCTATCACCAGAACTTCGGCGCCTTCGTCTTTTACGGCCTCACGGACAGCGTCAACATATTTGTTACCACTCACCACCGATGCCTCATCGACGTTGCACACATAAAGTATCGGCTTGGCGGTGAGAAGCATCAACTCTTTGGCAGCTTCTTGCTGGGTTTCGTCCAGCGTAACGGTACGTGCACTTTTGCCCGAGAGCAGTGCCTGACGGTAGATGTCCATCACCTCCACCAGCTTCTTTGACTTGGGGTCGCCGCCTGTCTTGGCCTTCTTCTGTTCCTTGTCGTAGCGGTTTTCTATGGTTTCAAGGTCCTTGAACTGCAATTCGAGGTCGATGGTCTGTTTGTCACGCACAGGATCAACCGTGCCATCCACATGGGTGATGTTGTCATCGTCGAAACAGCGCAGCACATGGATGATGGCATCTGTGGTGCGGATATCGCCCAGGAACTTGTTGCCGAGCCCCTCGCCTTTCGAGGCCCCTTTAACCAGACCTGCGATGTCGACTATCTCCACCGTGGCGGGGACTACACTTGCGGGATGCTCAATCTCGACCAATTTGTTCAGGCGTTCGTCGGGCACGGTAATCACCCCCACGTTGGGCTCGATAGTGCAGAACGGAAAGTTGGCCGCCTGCGCCTTGGCGTTACTCAGGCAGTTGAAGAGCGTTGATTTCCCTACGTTGGGCAATCCTACTATACCGCATTGTAGTGACATGTCTATAGAGTGTTTGGGTGGTTGATATTGTTTGGTTGTCTTGGTTGTTGATGCCGACTCGCGAGGGTCAGTACTCTATATAAGTGGTGTACTCCTTCGCGGGGCGGGGCTGTTCGTTATGGCGGACGATGCGCGGCAAGGAGCGGCGGTGACGGCGTGTAGTCTGCTCGCGCAGGGAGGACCAATCCTTGGGCACGACGAAACGTTGTCGCTCGGACTTGAGCGTACCTGTGTAGTCAACGTTGCGCAGCGTGAGGTGGTAGCACCCCTGGCGGCGCTCGTACTTGACGTAGCATATTCCCTCGTAGCGAAGTTCGTAGAGAGTTTGTGACAGGAGATTCTTCAGACGCAGGTCGTCCAAGTCGTTGCCGTTCTCGTCGCGAAAACGGATGTAGGTGATGTCAATCGTGGTGCCGAAGCAATGGCACGATGTCTCGGTAGCGTTGCGGTTGCTACGGCGTAGGCGTTGCACGTCGTCCTGGCTCCGCAGGGCACTCGTCACGATGAAGCGGATATGACGGTCAGGATAGGCCTCGCCCACCAATTCCTGGAACCTCAGGCCGATATATTGCAGCATAAGCACGGCATCAGGCACGAGGTAGGGTTTGGCATAGCTCATCGGTTCAACGACATAGAGGTCGTTGGAAGCTATCGGCAGCAGCTCGTCGCTGATAGATGGGTCGCTGACGAGTTCGGGACGGCGCAGGCCGTTGCGGCGTGCCGCCACCAGCTGTGTGTCGTTGATGTCGTCGAACGTGCGACCGTAGTCGAGCGTATTGAGGTTGAGTTCGGGAATCTGGTCGCGACTCAGTCGGTTCATCTCCACGTATTCCAGCTGGTGAGCCGTCTTGGTCGACGGTGAGAAGACCATGGTGTGGGGACGCACGCTGGCGCGATAGAAACCATAGACGGCCACCACTGCCGTCACACATGCCAGGGTGACGACCAACGGAGCCACCCGCAGTTTTCTCTTCGGCCTCCCCGATGCAGAGGCATGCCCTCTGCGAATAGAGCCGGATGGCGGGGCGGTATTGGGACGGTACATCATAGTCGGTCAGAGTTTGGATGGTCGGTTATGGGAGAGTAATACATTGATATGTTACAGGGTCTTTGCGTAGTCGAGCAGCGTGGGATAGCAATAGTCCACCAGATGAGGGTAGCGCGTGGCCGTCAGCGGCTCGTCGCCCACCAGCACCGTAGTCATGCCTGCACGGCGACCGAAGAGCATGTCGCTCATCATGTCGCCCACCATCACACTCTGTTTCAGCGCCACGTCGGCAAAATCCCTACGGGCCTGCAACGCCATGCCTATCGACGGTTTGCGTCTGAAAGAATGAGCCGATTTGAGAGCTGTGCAATAGTAGATTCGGTCTACGCGGCCACCGGCCTGTGCCACCTGCTGCAGGAAGTAGTCGTGCACCCGCTGCAGGTCATCCTCCGTCATCAGCCCCTTACCCACACCTTGCTGGTTGGTGACAATGAACACGCGAGTGAAACGTTCCGCAAATATCTTCATTGCCTCCAGCACGCCGGGCAGAATCTCAAAATCCTCCGGACGTGTGACGTAGCCATCCACGATGCGGCGGTTCAGCACGCCGTCACGGTCAAGGAAAAGGGCATTCTTCGTCATTCGGGAAAGTAGGTTGGCGGTGGGGAGATGTCGGTTATTTATTGTTTTGGTTGAGTATTTGTAGAGTGAGGTATGCGGATTAGTCCAGTTCTTTCTCAATCAAGTAAACATTGCGGGTGGCGGAGTTGCGGCATATCAGCTCACTGATGAAACCGGTGAGGAAAAGCAGCGCGCCCAGCATCATGAAGAACAGTGAGACGAAGAACCACACGCTGTTGGTCAACGCCATCAGGCCGCAGAACTTCTTGACGCACACGACCACAAACGACACGAAGCCCAGCAGGAACGACAGCGAACCGATGAGTCCAAAGAAGTGCATGGGCTGTTTGCCGAAGCGGGAGATGAACATGATGCTCATCAGGTCAAGGTAGCCGTTGACGAATCGGTTGAGTCCGAACTTGGTGACGCCGTACTGGCGTTTGCGGTGCTGCACCACTTTCTCGCCAATGCGTGTGAAGCCAGCCCACTTGGCGATGACGGGGATGTAGCGGTGCATCTCGCCGTAGACCTCGATGCTCTTCACCACATCGCGGCGGTAGGCCTTCAATCCGCAGTTGAAGTCGTGCAGGTTGATGCCACTCATCTTGCGGGTAGTCCAGTTGAAGAACTTGGACGGTATGTTCTTGGCTATCTTGGAGTCGTAGCGCACCTTCTTCCAACCGCTCACCAAGTCGTATCCCTCGTCCTTCACCATGTGGTAGAGGTCGGGTACTTCATCGGGGCTGTCCTGAAGGTCGGCATCCATCGTGATGACCACGTCGCCCTGGGCATGGGCGAAACCCAAGTTGAGGGCGGCCGATTTGCCGTAGTTGCGGCGGAACTTCACTCCACGGTAGCGGGGGTTCTTGGCGTGCAGCTCCTCGATGACTTGCCACGAGGTGTCCTTACTGCCGTCGTCCACCATTATCACTTCGTAGTCGAAATGGTGTTCCTCCATCACTCGGTCTATCCATTCTGCCAGATGCGGCAGCGATTCGTCTTCGTTGAAGAGCGGTACGACGATTGAGATGTCCTTTGTGTTATCCATATTATATTGTATTATTCCTTTATATATATCCTGTTCTGCCGGCGAGGGGTCTTCCCTCCCCTGGCGCTATAGTCCGTTTCGGTTCGGGCGGGGCTTGACGACGTTCTGTTCTGTCCGGAAGACGAGTGAGGCGATGAAGGCGCAGATGATGCTCATCACCGCGCTGCGGAACGCTCCGATGGCCGACCAGTGGAACGTGGTATAGTGGCGGTAGGCATCAACGATTTTCTGTATCTCGGCTTCGGGCTTGTCGGATGCCGTCATGTTGTTGATGTAGGTTTCGGTGCAGCGGTTGAAGAACTCGGTGTCGAACGTGTTGCCGTACAGGGCGAGGAACGCTCCGTAGAGGATGGCGGCTATCACGCCCGTGCCCAGGTTGAGCAGCATCAGCTCCTTGAAATAGACCTTGCCGTCGGGCAACTGCTTGCGGTAGAGGCAGGTGAAGAGCAGCATGGCGGCCAGCATAGCTATGTCGGTGCCGTAGGTTTCGGGAGCGTTGAGGGGCAGGATGATGATGCGCATGAACAGCACGTAGCCAGACATGATGAGCCCCGTGTAGAGGCCGTAAAGGAGGTAGGCCTTGCGGTAGTTGCCGTATATTACTGATTGGTATTGCTTTAAAAATCCAGCCATACGTGTGGTCTATGATGCAAAATTACGCAAAAACGCCCGTGTAGCAAGGGTTGATGCCCGAAAGTTTATAAACAAAGCTATCAACAAAAAGTTGTGCGAATCTGCTTGTTGTCTGCATCTTAGCACTTCTGTCCGCTACGAGGTCGGGAGTGCCGCCTGATGTAGCTCTCGGTCACACACCGTGTAGTTCTCGGTTACATTTTCGGGGGCTTGGGAGGGCAGTTTGTGTAGTTCTCAACTACACATGCTGTAGTTCTCAACTACACATGCTGTAGTTCTCAACTACACACGCTGTAGTTCTCAACTACATCAGCGCACCATCTCGGGCAGCGCGGAGGTAAGCTTGATATTCAGCTTTGGTGGCTTCATTTTCAACCCCTTGCGAGTCTGTCGCAGCAGCCCGTCGGCTTGCACTGTGAGAGGGCGTAGCGTGGCGGCGGGCACGGTCGTGATTCGGACCTTGGGCTGCCGCATCCGGAAGCGCGGGGTGACTATCCGCAAGCTGTCGACCGTCACGTTGCTCAGGTAGTCGAACGGCTGGCGGCAGAGCTTGGTGGTGCCAGTGGGCTGATAGATGTCGAAATGACGTACAAACCAGGGCTGTTCCACCGTGAGGCCGTTGATGCGCACGTTGGGCAGGCATCGCTCCGAGAGCTCGGGACGGCTGTTGCGCGCCGTGTCCTTCAGCATGACGTTGACCAGCTGGTGATGCCGCGTCGACGAAAGCAACGTGCAGTGATTCACTACAATGTCGAACGGCGTGTAGGCGTTGTAGGAACTGCGGATGCGCACCGGGATGCAATCCACGAAGCGGCAGCTGTCGAACTGCAGCGTGCCGTAGAGAGAGCTGAACTGAATCTGTTTCTTCCTGAAAGTGCAGCCCTTGCACAGCACGTCGCGTCCGTAGCAATGGATGTCGAAACGGTTTACGTCGCAGTCCTTCAATACGGTCATGCTCATGTTGTTGTTGCCGAACACCCCCCAGTTGCCGTCGGCCACCACATGCTCGAACGTGGCGTTCCACGTGTTGTCAGCCGAAATCGCGTAACCGTAATGCCCAGGGATGCTGTAGGTGCCGTCCACGTAGATGTCTCTGCAATGAATGTTCGCGCTGTTTCGGAAACTGATCACCGCGTCGCCCAACAACCGTGTCTTCGTGCGGTCACTGGCATTCTGTAACAGCGGCTGTTGCGTACCCTGGCACTGTTCCACAAGCTCGGCGGCAGCGTTCACATGTCGAAAACTCTTCGACTGCGGTGTGAAGACGCTGACATTGTACACATTCACATTGTTTTCAAAAAAAACGGAGAACAGGAGTAGCTTGTGGGTCGATCCCGCATGCCGCCGCAGATGAAGGTTGCAGATGGTCTTGGGCTCATCAGTGACAGGCACCTCGTAGCACTTCATTTTTGTTGCTTCCGTCTGATAGGAAGCCACCACCCTGTTGCGGCTCACGCCGTCGACCACC
>CACXCY010000214.1 GCA_902766265.1 uncultured Bacteroidota bacterium | reverse complement strand
TTCTACGACTACGACATGCTCCATCCCTCGGCGCTGGCGGTGGACATCATCTGGCAACGCTTCACGGAGACCTACATGGATGCCGACACTCTGGAGCGGGGAAAGAAATTCCAACAGCTTCACAAGATGGAGGCACATCGGCCGTTATACCCCGAAAGCGACGCCTACAGGCGGCACACCGAGCGCACCAAGGCACTCCGTGCACAACTGGAGGACAACAAATGAACAACCAATAATCCAACATATCCCAACCCTTATCCATTATGAAGAATATCGCATTAGTCATGGGGGGCTTCAGCGGAGAACACGACATCTCCATAGGCAGTGGCAACCAAGTATATGAGGCCCTCGACAAAGAGAAATACAATGTCCGCAAGATAGTGGTGGACCGCGAAGGATGGTACTGTCCCAACGACGACGGAAGCCGCACGCCGGTGGACAAGAACGATTTCACGCTCGACGGCATGCACTTCGACCTTGCCTTCATCATCATCCACGGCAACCCGGGCGAAAACGGAGTGCTGCAAGGTTACTTCGACATGCTCGGCATTCCCTACACCACCTGCGACTTCTACACGTCGGCACTCACCTTCAACAAAGGTTTCTGCAACCCCGTGGTGAAGAGTTTCGGCATTGTCAAGGTGGCCGAATCAGTGCTGCTCTACCACATGCCCGAGTGCATCGACGGCCGGCTGTCGCAGCTGCGCTACCCCCTCTTTGTCAAGCCCGCCGCCGGTGGCAGCAGCGTGGCAACCACCAAGGTCAAGACGCCCGAAGAGCTCCTACCTGCCATACAGCTGGCTTTCGGCGAGGACAAAGAGGTGCTGGTCGAGGAATGCATCAACGGTCGAGAGTTCGACTGCGGCGTGTTCCGCAACGCAGAGGGACGCAAGATTGTGTTCCCCATCACCGAGATTATCCCCAAGGGTGGACATGAGTTCTTCGACTATGAAGCCAAGTACCAGGGGTTCAGCAACGAAGTGACACCCGCCCAGTGTCCCGACCGCATTGCACAGCACATCCAGGAGGTATCGTCGCAGCTCTACGACCTGCTGGGGTGCGCAGGCATCGTACGTTTCGACTACATACACGACATGGATGCCGACACGCTCTACTTCCTCGAAGTCAACACCATCCCCGGCCAGAGTGCCGAAAGCATCGTCCCCAAGCAGGCCAAAGCCATGGGCATCAGCCCCGCCGAGCTCTACGAGATGTCCATCCAGGCCGCCCTCGCTCCGAGAAAATAATGTCCAACCCTTAATATCAACAAACAATGAAAAAACTGATTCAAGCCCTCTGCGTGGCAGCAATGGTGTTCGCCTTCGCATCCTGCGACAAGGATGACACTACGCCCACACCAAATTATCCTCTCGACGGCACTTCGTGGCTGAACGAAACGGGTTCTGACGCCAACTACAATGCGTACCGTATTGACTTTGGCCCGGGAACGTGCATCATGACCATGACCAACGGTTCAAACACCCAACAGGATGGCGGCACCTACACCTACAGCGGTACCCTCACCAGCGGCTCAGGCAGCATCACGCTCAACCACAATGGACGGCTCGGCGATTTCACCGTGGACGGAGAGCGTCTCACCGTCACCTCCGAGGGGCGTAGCATGGAACTCACGCGCATACCAGCGGAATAGCCCATACGCAATTGATACAGAGAAGGTCTCCCTATGAAGGAGACCTTTTTTGTATGTCAGCGCGCCAGTGGTTAGACTACCATTACAATGTTTATTGCATTACCATTGCAATGTTAGTAGCACTACCATTGTAATGTTAGTCATACCACCATTGCAATGTTAGTGCGACTATTAGTGCGTTGATAGTCGTACCACACACGCGTGTGTAGTGCGACAAGCAGCGGTAGAGCTGTACGACAAGCAGCGGAAAGCCCCTTCGACGGGCGACGGGCATGTGGCGCATCGACCGGCAGGGGGACAAAAAAGGAGAACCCTTTGTGGGTTCCCCTCTGAGGTCGCTTCCGGATTTGAACCGGAGTAGCAGGTTTTGCAGACCTGTGCCTAGCCCCTCGGCCAAACGACCTTTTGCTTGTTTGCGGATGCAAAAGTACTAACTTTTTCCTATGTGAGCAAATTTTTTTTCCATTCAACCGTACACCTTCACCTCAATTCCCTCTCTACGAATAACATCGGCATGCACTTCAAGTTCGTCTACCGAGAGCTTACGGAGCGACTTTTCGGGCGTGGCACGGTCGAGAGAATACAACATTACATACTTGGGACGGATGCTTTTCAGCAGTTCCACATAGGCACCGAACTCGTCGGGAAGGATGTTGCTGACCACCTGCCCATCGCTGGTGCCGTCGAAAAGAAGCGTCTGCACAATGCCATGGTTTCCGAAAGCACGCAGACGGTCCAGCAGCTCGTCCCATGAACAACCCTGCGGCCTGCCGTCGCCCGGCATCGATGGGCGGTTGATGAGGCAGCGCATGGCCGAAGTGCCCGCATCGAGTTTCAGCACTGGATTGTCCAGCTTCATCACAGCGTCGAATATCTCAGGGCGCACCAGTTGTGTGGCATTGGTGAGCACCGTGGTGACGGCCTGCGGAAAGTAGCGGTCGCGCAAGGATATGACCATATCCACTGCAGCGGGGAAATCGGGATACAGCGTGGGCTCGCCGTTGCCCGCAAAGGTGAACGAATCCACCCCGATGCCCTGCTCAACGAGCTGCCGCAAACGCCTCTCCAGCAGCTCAGACAGCTCCCCGGGAGTGGCATATTCCAACACTCCCTGCTCCGACTCCCTGTTCCATCCGCACTCGCAATAGATGCAGTCGTAGGAGCAGTATTTGTGCTTCAAAGGCAGCAGGTTCACCCCCAGCGAGCTGCCCAGACGGCGGCTGTGGATGGGACCGACAATGGCGTTTTCAAATAACATGGCTCTTGGTATTAATCATTCTAAATAAGGTCGATGGAATAGTGCAGACCCTTGTTCTCGCGGCGTGCCATGGCCTGCTTGGTGATAAGGTAGGCGCAGGCGATGAGGTTGCGCAGCTCACTGAGTTCCTCCGTGATGACCGAACGGTTGTAGAGGTCGTCCGTCTCACGGAAAATGAGGTTCAGGCGGTCGAAAGCACGTCGCAGACGGAGGTCGCTGCGCACGATGCCCACATAGTTCGACATGATTTCCTGCAGTTCCTTGCGTGTCTGTGTGATGAGCACCATCTCTTCGTTGAAGACCATACCCTCGGCATTCCAGTCGGGCACCTGCGTGCAGATGTCCACACTCTTGATGCGCTCCACGGCCTCGACAGCCGAGTTGTGGGCATACACCACGGCCTCGAGCAGGGAGTTGCTGGCCAGACGGTTGCCCCCATGCAGCCCTGTGCAGGAACACTCGCCCGCAGCGAAGAGGTTATGGATGCTGCTCTCACCCTTCTTGTCGACAGCGATGCCGCCACACTGGTAATGAGCCGCAGGACGTATGGGAATCATATCCTTGGTGATGTTGATGCCTATCTCAAGGCACTTAGCATAGATGGTCGGAAAACCATTGATGAGGGCCTGCTTGCCGATGCCACGGGCATCGAGATACAGATGCTCCGCACCTGCAATCTTCATCTCCTTGTCGATGGCGCGTGCCACAATGTCGCGTGGAGCCAGCGAGAGACGCTCGTCGTACTTCTGCATGAACTCGTTGCCCTTGCAGTCTTTGAGCACAGCTCCAGCACCTCGCAGCGCCTCGGTGATAAGGAAGGCAGGACGCTCAGTGGGATTGTAGAGACTGGTGGGGTGGAACTGTGCGAACTCCATGTCCTTCACCACACCGCGGGCACGATGCACCATAGCCACACCATCGCCCGTGGCAATGACAGGATTGGTTGTAGTGGTATATACATTGCCCACGCCACCGGTAGCCAGAAGCGTCACCTTGGCCAGATAGGTGTCCACCATGTGGGTGTCGCCATTGAGGGCATAGACGCCATAGCATTCGATGTCTGGCGTGTGCTTGGTCACCCGCTGTCCCAGATGGTGCTGAGTGATGATGTCGATGGCAAACTGGTTCTCCTTGAGCTCGATGTTGGGGTGTTCACGGATGGCTTGCAGCAGGCCACGCTCTATCTCCTCGCCCGTATTGTCCTTGTGATGGAGGATGCGGAACTCGGAGTGTCCACCCTCGCGATGCAGGTCGAAACGTCCACCCTCCTTGTCGAAGTTCACGCCATACCGCACCAACTCACGGATGCGGTCGGGTGCCTCGCGGATAGTCATCTCCACCACCTCACGGTCGCAGATACCATCGCCTGCGACGAGTGTGTCCTGTATGTGTTTGTCGAAGCTGTCAGAGTCATACATCACAGCTGCAATGCCACCTTGGGCATACTTCGTGGAACCCTCCGACGCACCCGACTTGGTGAGTATACACACCTTGCCATAAGGAGCCACCTTGAGGGCGAAGCTGAGTCCCGCAATACCGGAACCGACAACGAGAAAATCAACTGTATATCGCATGATAGAATAACAACCTTTAAATATATGTAAGGGTTAAAAACTATCCATTATACGAAGACTTCGGCTGGATGGTTTCAATCCGTTCCAATGCCTCGCGAAGTGTGGCGCGAGGGCAGCCAATATTGAGACGGAAATGGAGCCGTGTGGCAACGTCAGGGCTGTCCCCATCACGGGGCGCAAAGTCGGCTCCGTCGTTGAGAGCCACGCGTGCCTGGTGTATGAGCAAGTCGCGCATCTCCTCATGACTGTAGCCATAGTCGGAGAAATCGAGCCAAGGCAGATAGCTGGCCTCGGGCAACATAGCTTTGACAT
>CACXCY010000213.1 GCA_902766265.1 uncultured Bacteroidota bacterium | reverse complement strand
CTTTCGGGAACATATGTTCATCGGGCCACGAACATATGTTCATTGGCCAACGAACATATGTTCATAAGCCGATGAACATATCTGCAATTTTGACATGTGGCATGTCATTTTGTCAGCAATTGATAGACAATTCACCTTATACCGCATTATAGTATTCAAAAACAAAACAATACAATTAGAATAGGTAAAACATCAGAATCCCATATTCATGCACCAATATATAGTATGAAAAATATGGACAAAGCATCGGATGATGGACGGTAGTTCAATGGGGGAGTCCTTCTCCCCCTACCGAATGAAGTATAGATGTTATCCGACATGTCTCCTATCGGCTTTTTTGTGTATTTTTGCAAAATCTAATATTTAGACCTATAGGGTTATGAATGCGACTAATCAAGCCATTGCCAATACACAACCAAACCTTGTCTATATTGAAACCTATGGTTGCCAAATGAACTTTGCCGACAGTGAGGTGATTAACGCCATACTGATTCGTGAAGGGTATAAGCTTACCCCAGACGACAATGCTGCCGACTTCATACTTATCAACACCTGCGCCATACGCGACAATGCTGAACAACGTATCCGCAAACGCTTGCATGAACTCAAAGCCCTGCAACGGCAACGCCCTGTAAAAATCGGCATTCTTGGATGTATGGCCGAACGCTTACAGAAACAACTCCTTGAAGAAGAAGACAACGTAAGTTTCGTTGTCGGTCCAGATGCCTACCGCAAACTTCCCATCATTCTACGACAGACAATCAATGGGGCAAAGACCGCCGAGACCACATTGAGTGAGGATGAGACCTATGCAGACATCACACCGGTGCGTCTGAACGGCAACGGAATCTCCGGCTACATATCCATCATGCGTGGCTGTCAGAATTATTGCGCTTACTGCGTTGTCCCATACACCAGAGGAAAAGAACGCAGCCGCGACCCGCAAACCATTGTCAATGAAGCCCGAATGCTCTTCGAACAAGGATACCGAGAAGTGACATTACTGGGGCAGAACGTGAACTCCTACAAATGGACTGGAGACACTGGCAATGAAGTATCTGCCACTGGTTTTCCTCAACTAATGGCCCGTGTAGCCGATATCAGTCCCTTGCTCCGTGTTCGGTTTGCCACATCACACCCCAAAGACTTATCCGACGAACTGCTTCAAGTTATGTCAGAGCACCGCAACATCTGCCGATGCATCCACCTCCCTGTGCAGTCAGGCAGCGAGCGTATACTGAAACTGATGAACAGACGCTACACGCCCGATTGGTATCTAAACCGCATTGATGCCATACGTCGATTTCTCCCCGACTGCTCCATCACCACCGATGTCATTGCCGGTTTCTGTTCTGAGACAGAAGAAGATCATCAGGCCACGCTGCAAATGTTTCGCAAGGTACGATACGATTACGCATATATGTTTAAATTCTCCATGCGTCCCAACACATACGCTGAACGACATCTACAAGATGACATCCCCGAAGATGTTAAAATACACCGTCTGGAGGAGATTATAGCACTGCAAGGTGAGATAGCTCTGGAGAACAATCGACGCGACATTGGGAAAACATTCGAGGTGCTTACGGAAGGAACATCGCATCGCTCCAAAGAGCAATTATTTGGACGTAACAGCCAAAACAAGGTCATCGTGTTTGACCGTGGCAACCACCATACAGGCGAATACCTTCAGGTAAAAGTCACCGACTGCACCGCAGCCACATTGAAAGGCATCGTCGTCAATTCCACTGAAGAGTAAAAGCGATATATACACACTAAAACAGAGTAAAATCAGTTATTAACTATTATGGCGAATACAAAAGATTTCTTCCGGCAGCACCCTGTCATCAAACATCTGCTCCTGATGGTGCTCACCGCCTTGTGCATATTAATTATCATCTTCATATTGCTAAAGATGTATGCACATGTCGGACAGGAATACAAAATGTACGACCTCATTGGCCAAAAGTTCGATCAGATAAACGACAGTAGTGACATAAGACTACGGTATGTTGTCATCGACTCCATATACGACGAAAACCAAGCAGGTGGCACCATTCTGACCCAAGACCCCAAGCCAGGTTCTATGGTCAAACGTGGACGAAAAGTTTATGTCACCATCGCAGCATACTCCGCAGAAGAGGCCGTTATGCCAGATTTAACAGACATGACTGTACGCCAAGCCATTTCACAATTAAGCAGTGTTGGATTTACCGTAGGTTACCTTAAATTTGTCGAGAGTCCTTTCCGCAATGCAGTACTTGAACAAAACCACAAAGGGCGTGTAGTACAACCTGGAACGCCATTGGAAAAAGGATCGGTTATCGACCTTACCATCGGCATGGGAGAAGGCAATAACACCAATATTATACCCTTCGTCATCGGCAAATCACCGACCAAAGCCCGCAACGCTATCCTCTCCAGCTCATTCAACATCGGAGCGGAACATTTCAATGGGGTAACGGATCGTTCCCACGCTGTGGTTGTACGACAAGAACCTGATTATACTGGCGTATCAAGATACCCCTACGGTACGCAGGTTGAACTATGGTACAGCAGCGATTCTGACATTGACGTTGACAAGATGGTCAATGATTTCCATGTTGATTCTTCAAAAATCATATACACCAACGAATACGAGGAGAACAACACCGTTGATGACAGCTGGCAATGGTAATCCCACGAGCCACCCTCACGCTATGTTGAACAGACACATATTCCTAACCATACTATTCCTTGCTGTTTGCCCTCTTATGCAAGCACAGGAATACCTTGTGCCCATACAAAACCGTCCTCATGAATATGTTCTGTCCAAAAGCGGAGACTCCACCACTCTTCAATTGCCCTTCGCCGATGATTTCTCAAATTACTCAGGTATTCCTGATATACACCGTTGGTATGGGCAACAATGCTTTGTGAATGACGGTTACGGAGCACTCCCCCCCACTATCGGTATGGCCACTCTGGACGCATTAGACGCTCACGGAGAACTCTACGCTTCTGCCTCCACAAGCATCTTCTCGGCCGATACCCTGACATCCCTCTTTGTGCGACTCGACTCCGTGTTATCCCCTTACGCCCACATGCTCACTCCTGGTGACTCCGTGTGCCTTAGTTTTTACTATCTACCTGGCGGAGGATATGGGAACATGTGGGAACGCCTGGGCGATGCCCCAGAGGAGCAAGATTCCCTAATCCTCGAATTTTACTGCGCATCTGAAAACCGCTGGATTCTTGTCTGGTCGGTGGGAGGTGTCAGTTCCGACACACTGCAGGCACGAACAGGAACACGCTGGCAGTACGTCTGCATACCCATCAAGGATTCCCGCTATTTTAACGACAAATTTCAGTTCAGATTCCGCAATTATTGCAGTATGGATGCCAATCCCAAAACTGGCATCGTTGGCAACTCAGACCAGTGGAACATTGATTACATACTTCTTGACAAAGGACGTTCCTCGACCACCCCCTCTTTTCGGGATGTGGCATTCGTCGACCGTGCCCCTTCCATGTTGCGGAGATACCAAGCCATGCCATACAAGCAATTTCGCAGCGACGAGATGAAAGACACGATAGGAATAACTATCACCAACCTTTACAACCAGAGTTTAACTACCCATTACGGCTACTCCATCAGCGACGAGCAAGGCAACACCATATCGGACTACAATGGCGGCTATGAAAACGCCCCTGTTTTCTTACCGAATCATACATACCAAACCCATTTGGCACATGCCCGTCCCCCCATTAACTTCTCATACCCTGTAGGAGACAGTCCCTGCACCTTCAAGACCATACATATCGTCACCGAAGGGGTTGCCGGCGATAGTCACACAGAGAACGATACCATTAGCTTTTCCCAAATATTTGACAATTATTACGCCTATGACGATGGCGTGGCCGAAAATGGTTATGGCCTCACCGCCAACGGCAGCCGCATGTACATTGCGTATCAATTCACCCTCAACGAAGCAGACACCCTCACAGCCATTGATCTCTACTTTAACAGCACTCGCAATAACGAAAATATCGGCATTCAATTCTATCTCTGCATTTGGTCGGACGACAACGGAAAACCAGGAACACTACTGTACAAGGACACGCAACGACAGCGCACTGTTTTCCAAGGACTGAACCAATATATCCGATACACATTGTCATTGCCCACAGTGGTTGAAGGCACCATTTATGTGGGTATTGAACAAATCGGGACAGATTATATCAATCTCGGCTTCGACCGAAACAACGATGCACGGCAGCATATTTTCGCAATGACAAGCGGCCAATGGCAACAAAGCATACTGAAAGGAGCACTTATGATACGCCCATGTTTTGGGCAGTCTGCCCTACTTGCCATAAACCAGGCAAAACACAATATGGATGTCCGCGTCTATCCTTCTACCGCACACGAGGTAATACACCTCCAACTGCAAGAATGCAGCCCTGAATATGTAACCCTTCAGATATTTGACATGCACGGAAGACAGGTTTACCAGAGTTCCTATACCGAGAATATATCCCTGACTGGACTGTCGCAAGGAATGTACCTTCTTCATGTCATTGACACCAAGCATTCACAACACATCACTAAGAAATTTATCGTTCGATGACCGACTATACCACCGATAGTTCCGAACAACCAGAGGAAGGTGAACTTTTTGAACGTCACCGCATTATTGTCGACAAAGGACAAACACCGCTACGGTTGGACAAATACCTGTTGATGCATATAGAGGGGGTGTCCCGCACCAAAATACAGGCAGCTGCCAAAGCCGACTGCATTCTCATCAATGGAGCCCCCACAAAATCCAACTACAAAGTCAAACCTAACGACATCATCTCGGTACTTCTTCCAGAACCCCCGCATGAGTGTGAAGTTTTGCCGGAAGAAATACCTCTGAATATCGTGTACGAAGATGACGACGTCCTTGTCATTGACAAGCAACCCGGGCTGGTGGTACATCCCGGCGTGGGCAACTACACGGGAACATTGCTCAACGGATTGTTGTACTACTTTAACGACAAAAAAAACCGCAACGGATCCTCCATCACTCCCTATCTCGTACACCGTATTGACAAAAACACCTCTGGATTGCTGTTGATAGCAAAGAATGAAGAGGCACAAATCCATCTCGCCAAACAGTTCTTTGACCACACCACCGAACGAAAATACTATGCTTTGGTATGGGGTGATTTCGCTGACGATTTTGGGACCATTTCCGGCAACATCGGCCGTTCGGTCCGCGACCGAAAAGTTATGGCAGTATACCCTGACGGAGACCATGGGAAACACGCTGTGACACACTGGTACGTTCACGAGCGATTCGGATATATCACATGGATTGATTGCGTGTTGGAAACGGGCCGTACACACCAAATCAGGGCTCACCTGAAATATATCGGGCATCCCTTGTTCAACGATGAGGCATACGGTGGCGACCAAATTTTAAAGGGAACCACCTTCACAAAATACAAACAATTTATCGCCAACTGCTTCCAAATCCTCCCACGCCAAGCGCTGCATGCTGCAGTCCTTGGATTCGAGCACCCTACAACGCATCAACGGCTTCATTTTGAAAGCCAAATCCCCTCTGATATGCAGCAGGTCATTGAAAAATGGCGCAACTATGCTATCGGACAGAAATCCTTAGAATAGACACCTGCCATCAACGCTATCCCCCTCAGATGCGTGCACGGAACCGATAGGTGATATCCTTTAATTTCTTTGACGGTAGCACATGGTAAAAGTGCTGGTTGGTGGTCAATTTGTTCAGGGGTCCACGTGAAGGTATGTATGGTCCCAGCTTAATATAATCCCAATTTTGGAGCGGCATCCCATCGGGCAAAGTGGGACGTCCGCTATACCATGCCCTACGCAATTCCGGGAACTGGCGACGGGCATATTCCGACAATTCTGCAAGTCCCTGCAAATCGCCATCGCCACCCATGAAACAAATACAGGTGATGGCACTGCGATAACGCTCCACCAAGTTCGTGAGGCGTGCTGTCGTGAGCGGTTCGCCTATATCTTTCCACAACTGGGGACTATGGCAACCCTCACACCGATTGGGGCAACGCGACAGATTGAAAGCCAGCGTCACCTCGTCCGGCACCTCGGCGAAGACGATATCCCAATCGACAATCTTCAGCATTTTCCTCCCTTCGGAATATAATATCTGCGGGCGGCCTCCTTCTGACGTGACATGGAAAAATTGGACACGCGCTTCATGTAGCCGATAACACGCGTCAGATAGTCCACATTCTTGCTGTGGCAGTGAGGACATTCTTTCAAGTAGCGTTTGTCGATATGCCCACAGTCGTTACAGATAGTGTTGGGTATATTAAAGGTAAAATAGTTACAGCCCTCCTTGGCAGCCACACGCAGCAACTGGCGGTACTGCTCTTTGCTCAAATGGTCTTCCAGGTTGCAATGCAGGGCGCTGCCGCCAGTAAGATGTTCCACATAGCGGCGGCCATGCAGACGGAATTTGTCAATAACGTTGAGCGTGGTGTCCTCCACAACATAGAAATAACTGTTGTAGCAGTCGCGAGGCACCTGATAACCATCTTCCCTATCCCACTTGGCATGCTTCACACCTACATTCTCGGCAGGTATCATCTCACAGTTGAACATCACGCCCTTGTCATGATACTGTTTGTTGTATTTCTCCACCAATCCAAGCACTTTGCCGACAAATTCCGCATATTGCGGATTGTCGTTGATGGTAATGCCCAGAAACTCTGCTGCCTCTACCAGTCCGTTCACACCAATGGTGAGATATTGACGACCGATGTTGATATATCCTGCGTCGAACAGCGGCAACATACCTTTCTGCTGAAATTCTTTCAGGTTCTCATTGTAACCCAGCTGCACCTTGTGGCAGAGATCGATAACATCGGCCAGATAGGTCATGTAGTCCTGTCCGCCACGCACGGCATACTGTATGCAACGATTCAGATTGATGGTCAGCACACTCTTGCTGCCTGTGGACACACCTCCTGCACCCAAAGTATAGGAAAATCCGTTGTCTTTAATCTCATTGCGCAAACGGCAGCATGACGACAAGCTGTCGGCATTGTCGCTCAGATAGGTGAAGAAGGAATGACCTTCGCTGTACATCTCGGCAGTAAAGTCGCCCCACTCTTCGTCACGCACGTCACCGTCCTGGCTCAGCAACGCCATCGTCTCCACGGGGAAGGTAAGCGGTGTCCGCGTGCGTTCTTGGTTGAACCATTTCATGAAACGTTTCTGCAGCCAGCTGAGTCCTTCCCAATGGGGTTTGCTGCCGTCGGGAAAGACAAACTCACCGAATAAGCTCTCAAAATAGTAGCGGTCGTAATAGCTGATGTTCCAGAACACGGCTTGGAAATTACGTGCACCAGTGGGCTGGTTTAAGCTGTATACTATCTGCTCAAAGCAGTCGGTGATGACCTTGTCGACAGTGCGTTTGCGCACACTCATGTCGGCCTGGCGGTCGGGATGCTTGTAGTAGTCCTCGCCATATTCCTTCTCAATGAAATAGTTCAGGTACATCAGGAATTCAGGAGTAGCGCAAGCACCGGCCAACATGCTGGAGACAATAAATACCATGTTGATGAATCCGCCGCAGAAGCTCTTCAAATTGGTGGGTGCTGTGCTGTTGCCACCGATGTTCTTTGTGCCTTCGAGCAGCCAGGGGTACATGGTGATGCTGGCACAGTAGTTGGCCAGCGACGTCTCGTCGTTCTTGTAGATGAAATGCTGTTCCAACAGACGCAGATATTTGTCCGATAGCTCTTTGCCGTACATGTCCTTGAGCCGATCGGTCAGCAGGCGGCGGTTGAGACGGATGAAGTTGCTCTTGGGCAGCTCGCCTATGAGGGTAGCGATGTTCTTCTGCTCCACGTTGGCGTTGGCGTCGTATTTGCTTCCGGTGGCTGGGTTCTTGGCGTTGCAGTAGTCCATGAGGAACTGGAGTTTCTCCATCGTCTCGCGATCCTCGGTGTGCTGCTGGCGGTAGAGCATGTAACTCTTGGCGACGTTGAAATAGTGTTCGGCCATGAGGGCTACCTCAACCTGATTCTGTATTTCTTCGACGGTCATGAGGTTGCCGATGTGGAGGCGTGAGAGGATGTTGACCATGTCCTCTTCGCTGGCAAAAGCGCCCACGCTGAGGAAGGCCTTGCGGATGGCGTTTTTTATCTTCTCGATTGAGAACACTTCGCGTTTGCCGTCGCGTTTCACTATCTGTATGTCTGCACTCATAGGTATGCTTTTATGTTTCTTTTCACGATGGTTTGCCACGCGGCGGCTGTCGGGCGACATGGGCTACCAGCTAGGCGGGGCTTGTGGAAAGCGTCGGGGTGAGACAGAGAAAAGGACGGCTCGGTGACGGGCTTGTCCGCTTTTCTACGGCTTTTTCCTCGAAAGCTTTCGAATGTGTGATTTGGCAGGTCTTCTGACTTCTCCTTGCTCGGTCGTCCGCCTTCCCATGCGGCTATGGCGCGGCACAGTGGCTTTTGGAGGACTGCTTTGGTCTGGATTTCACAGCAGCGGGACTGTTTGGGGGTCTCACCCAATTCCCTTTTGACGCTTGGAGCGACTGGTTTGCAATAGCTTGCACAACTTGCTCGCGGCGACCAAATCGTTACGAAAGTACTTGCTTTTCGTGAATCGGGCGGGCGGGCGGGGGCGAAGTTTTCAACATATTTTTCCACGTTGGCGCGAAGGGACTGGTGGCCAGGGCGGTGGAGGATCGACGGGGAGTGGCGGGATTTTTTTTCGGGCGGGGGTTGCATGGACGGAAATATTGTTGTATCTTTGCAATTGCGTTGACGGACAATATTAACCTTTTTAACACATAAAGACCATGAAAACAAAGCGTTTCTTTCTCGGCGCGATGTTCGCGCTGATGGTGGCGGGGGGCTCCCTGCTGCTGAACGGCT
>CACXCY010000212.1 GCA_902766265.1 uncultured Bacteroidota bacterium | reverse complement strand
TGGCATCGGCTTATAATCAGGGTCCCGACAAATGATATTGAGTGCCTTCGGATTATTTACAAAATGCAACTCTGTGCCTACATTCTCCCCTTCCCCGTCGATGTTCACCCAACCCATGTCGTTGTTGTATATGACCACTTCATGCGCTTTGAACATCTCTACATGCTGCGAATACTGGAAATGGTTGAGATAAAGCAACGGTGCCGTAAGGGGTATATGCGCCAACGGTATCTTGCCCACAATACAGACGTCTATCAACCCGTCGTCGAGTTTTGCCAGCGGGGCCACACGCGTTTCGAATCCGAATTGATTGCTGTTAGCCAAGCTAATGAACCATGCACTACGGTCAATTTCCTTACCGTCTATCCTCATGTGATACACTTGCTCCTGTGAAAGTGGATAGTCATTGATTATGATGTTGGCATACGCCTGCAACCCTCTCGTCTTGGCTTGTTTCATACGATACGCCACCAAGGCGTCGAACCCCACACCTGCGATGCTGGCATAGGTATACTCATTGAGGGACACAGTATCGATGGGAGCCACATAATAGTGGTTAATCAAACGTACAGCCAACGCCGGAGTCATAGGGATGTGCAGATTGCGCGCCAATCCGTTGCCACTGCCGCAAGGCACTATCCCCAGCGTCATATTAGTTCCCTTGATGCCACTCACCACGTCGTTGACACTACCATCGCCCCCAACAGCAACAATAGCATCAAAAACACCTTCTTCCACTGCCTGCCTTGCCAATTCGGTACCATGATGGACACGCTCCGTGTACCGCACCGTATATGAAAAAGCATCGTGATCCAGATTATCCCGCAACACCCGCTCAATACGTCGCTGTTTGCCGACACCTGAAACTGGATTAACAATAAATAGAAGGTTCTTCATGATTCGTTTCTTGATTTCTATCGTTTTGCATTCACACTATTCTGTGTTCCTTTGCCGTATGCCCGCTACTTCTTTTTGGTCGTAAGGGCATCGCCATGCATACGTTTGCTGTAACTTTGTACAATAGCTTTTAGACGATTCACGTCATCTGGATCTCCAAACGTATATGGGCCCGCATATCCTGCTGTTCGTATCATATCTGGCTGACGCTCGTCTTGGCATATCAACGAATAGTACCCATTGCCGTAAACCACCTGCCACCCGGCTTGCGGCTGTTGGAAGATACTAGTGCCGAAACACACCGCCCGCTCATTAAGTCCTAAATAATCCAACACCGTCGGCATTACGTCTATCTGCTGCACGATGCGCTGACTATTGTCGGGAAAACGAGGGCCTTTGATGACTGGTGCATGATAAATATTGCCCATATCGTCTATGGTGGTGTAATCCTCGCCTGGAGCATAGAAAATCATCGGTATACGATACCACCCATCATAACCATTGTATTGTGGGGTCAGCCCTTGACCTGGATGGTCGGCGGTGATAACAAAAAGTGTATTCTTGAACCACGGCTGTTGTGCGGCACTGGCGAAGAACTGACGCAATGCGTAATCACTATACATAACACATTGTAGCAATGGATGACGTCCCTGCTTGAATTGTCCCTTATACTCCTCTGGAATATTGTATGGGTGATGTGACGACAGGGAGAACGCACCTACCATAAAGGGCTCCTTGAAAGTATTAATCTCTTCCGCCACATATTGAAAGAATGGTTCGTCAAAGATACCCCACGCATGGTCGTAAGCAGCGTCGCCATGCTTCTTTTCATATTCATTCTTGCCATAGTAATGCTGAAAACCTGCTTGGACAGAGAATTTGTCGAAATTCATCGACCCGTTGTAACCACCATGGAAGAACGCCGTCTGATAGCCATTACGCGCTAAAATAGCCGGCAAAGCGTCAATCTTGTTATCCTTATAGTCGGAAATAATGAACGGAGTCTCCATCAAGGTGGGAAGCGACGCAAACACTGCAGGAATACCTTCTATTGATTTCTTGCCATTGGAGCGTCCATTATATTTATGGCTCACCTGCGCCAACGAGTCAAGAAACGGTGTAAAGCTCACATCTGCACCATCGTTGTAGCACTTCATGTATTCTTGGGAGAAGCTTTCCAGTACGA
The DNA here is from genome assembly GCA_902766265.1 of uncultured Bacteroidota bacterium. Lineage (GTDB taxonomy): Bacteria > Bacteroidota > Bacteroidia > Bacteroidales > P3 > Colimorpha. The sequence continues at coordinate 5,573 of CACXCY010000212.1, read as the reverse complement.
TAATCACGATGTTCGGTTTCTTGCCAGTCTCCACCACCGGTACAAAAGTGCTGTCATCTGACTCGTGGTAGTTCATTGTACGGAACTCAGGTGTGTACAGTGCCTGTTCTTCCTCTGCAGGCATATTAGCAACATTGGAGATGTCGTCTTTGCCAATAGTACGCAGTATACTATACGCAGAGTTGTCAATCAATGCCGTATTCTTCATCCAGCAATAACGAGCGGCATCCTCCAATTGTATGGCATGCCGATTAAAGCCGCCACGCAACAATACAAACAATACCAACAACGAGACGACAGACCCTACCACATCGTTGGACCAATGCACCACTCCCTGACGCCTTTGTTCCAAACGAGTCTGTACTGTCATAAGGACATACAACACAACGAGTATAAAGCCACAAAGCACAAGAGGCCAAAAATCTCGCAAGAAGAGCGGTACCAGATTGCCCATATCACCGCCTATGGTCAAATATGCGAATATATCGCTGCTGAGCCGACGGTATGTATATTGGAAATAGCCACAGTCGCATAAATTGGCGACCAAAGCCACCACCATAGGAACGATGAGTAACAAATGAGACAGGATACGATACCACCACGACCAGCGGACACGTATCGGCAACAACATGAGAAACAAGAAGGGTAACATAACCGCCGAGGCCGTAGCAAGTCCAAACCTTATATTGCCCCACAAGATACCCATCCATTCCCCAAAATCTTCCACATGGAAGATTCGAGTATTAAAAAGATAGAACAGTACCTGGGTAAGCAGTATAGCCAAGAAAGCCCACAGTAGTTTCAGGAGCAGATAAAGATATATGTTTGTGGTTCGGAACCAACCTGATTGTTTTGTCATTGCAAGAGTTGATATTTATCTAATTGAAACATCTGATATCTTATATTATAAGCGACACAGTCACCTTTACGGTCTGTATCCCGAGGTTTTCAGTATCTTTTGCGCATCGGTCTCTTCAAAGAGTTCCTTCAAATCACAATGCGTCTTTTTTGCGTATTGACGCACAATTTGCCAACCGACATAAGCAGCAGTACGAGGTGCCGAGTCACGGAAAGCATTGGTCTTGGGGGCCTCATCGATAAAGTTGTGTATCTTGGTGAAATCCTTCTCATACAACAGCTTCCCCTGAATAAAATAGGACCATACATTGGATTCATTTCCACGCATCCATGCCAATTGGTCGTCCGTATAGCGCAACCGCACAGTCTCATCTGCTTGCGGTAGCGTAATCTCGAGGAAATACAACGCTTTGCCCTCGGCAATCATATAATCCAGCAAGGTGAGGTCGCCCTTTGGTTTTTCGATGTACTGCTTGGCCACTGCTGACATACAATCGACCGGCAAATAAGCGCTGTCGCTCAAATTTACAATATACATCGGCAAACCGAAATAGGCGTATTTCTCTGTGTAAGGTATTATATACTGGTCAATGGCAATAAGGATAGTATGTTTATCGGCAGCCACGCGATGGTCATAGTCAAGCCAGCCACTTATAAATGCGATAACCTTGGTGATATCAATGTCGGCATCGGCCTCTTTTGCACGATCCAATGCACCAGTGAGCTCATCTTCGAGCCAATACAACTTGTCAAAATGACGGCTAACCGTATCGTACAACTCGTTCATCACTTTGTCTTGCACAAAGCCCAGCACCTGATTCATATAATTGGCATCGTCTGGACAGACATTTAGCAATGGGCAGGAAAAAGTGCCGTATTCCTTGCTCAGTCGTTCCTGCAACTGGTTGGCCGGAGTGTCGAAGAGTAGCTTATCGAAACGCAGAATCTCAATATTTCCATCCTTGTGCGCACGATTACCCCTTTGGCAAGATACGACCATCATCATCGTGATTGACAATACACTGCAAAGCAGCAGACGAAAGATATATTTCTTCATAGCAACACTTATTCAGCGGTGCAAAATTACACAAAATATCCCACTTTACAAAAAAGTAGTAAATTTGCATGCTATGAGGACATTGATTTTTGCCACCAACAACAAACACAAGCTACAAGAAGTCAATGAGATGCTCAAAGGTATCGCAACCGTATTGAGTATCGATGATTTGGTTCGGGACGGTCACCCTGAATTAGCGGATGAAATTCCCGAGACAGCCGAGACTCTTGATGGTAATGCCTTACAAAAAGCCCAATGGGTATACCAACGGACAGGCATGGACTGCTTTGCCGACGATACTGGTCTGGAAGTGGAAGCTCTCGGTGGTCGCCCTGGCGTTTATAGCGCCCGATACGCGGGGCCGCATTGCTCGTTCGACGACAATGTGAACAAGATGCTTGCCGAAATGGATGGACAATCCAACCGCAAGGCCTGTTTCCGCACGGTAGTGTGCCTCATAGAAAACCAACCCGATGGAACGCCATCCTCGCCACGATACTTCGAGGGTCGCATGGACGGCTCCATACTGACAGAACGGCATGGAACCGACGGTTTTGGATACGACCCCATATTCCTTCCCGATGGCTACCAAGAGAGTTTTGCAGAGATGACTCTTGACACGAAGAACAGCATCAGTCACCGTGGTCGCGCCGTGCGTCAGCTTGTCGAATACCTCTCAGAGCACCAATAAATCGAGTATCAACCCAATTGCCCGCAAAGCCATGTACAAAGAAGTCTATCCCTTGGAGATACGGCAGGGACATACGCTTGACGGTCTCTGTGTCTTAATGCTCTACGACCCCGACGGCAACAGGAATGTCCCCATGATGATTGGGGAGCACGAGGCGGAGATGATTATTCTCGAACGCGAAGGTTCCAAGACCCGCCGCCCCATGACACACGAACTCATCGAGCGCATATTTGACACTTTCTCTCTCGAACTCAAGGAGGTGACCATCGACAATTTCAAAGAAGGCATATTCTACGCCACTCTACACATCAGCGACGGCATCCAGACTCAACGCATAGACAGCCGTGCCAGTGACGCTATCGTGCTCGCCCTGCGCGAAGAGGTCGCCATCAAAATGGACACTAACGTGTTGGAGGAGACTGGCTATCCAGCCGACAAGGACGAGGATTCCACCTTTGGCAATACGCGACCCGACGAAGAGGAGCTTGGTCTGGAAGCTCTCCAAGCATTGCTGCAAGAGTATGAGAACAACGAAGAATACGAGAAAGCCGCTGAACTGGCGAAGAAAATAGAAAAGATACAAAACAACAAGAACGACTAATCCAGAGACACTTTCACACAAACCATCCATGACAGACGAAAGAATACAACGTTTCGACGAAACTACCGCCTATCTCCGGTCACGAATCACCGACATGCCCACCTTGGCTATTGTTCTGGGCAGCGGACTGGGCAAACTGGCCGACCGCATTGAACAACCCACCATCATTCCTTACAAAGAGATTCCCCACTTCAAGACATCATCGGCTACAGGACACAAAGGCAACCTCATCTTCGGCACGCTTGGCGGACGCCAGGTGATGGCCATGCAGGGACGCTTTCACTACTATGAGGGCTACTCGATGGATGAGGTGACATTTCCCGTACGTGTCATGGCCCGTATGGGAGTGAAGACACTCTTTGTCTCCAATGCGGCCGGGGGCATGAATCCCGACTTCCATGTGGGCGATCTCATGATTATCACCGACCACATCAGTTTCTTGCCCAATCCTCTCATTGGAAAGAACATTGAAGAGATGGGACCCCGTTTCCCTGACATGACCACCGTATACAGCACACGCATACGCAAGCTGGCTCACGCCGCTGCCAACGACATGGGCATCAACCTGCGGGAAGGAGTCTATGTGGCAGAGACGGGTCCCACCTACGAGACACCTGCCGAGTACCGCATGTACCACATGCTGGGGGGTGATGCCGTGGGCATGTCTACCGTACCCGAAGTCACCGTGGCCCGTCACTGCGGCATGGAGGTGTTCGGCATGAGTGTCATCACCAATTGTGCAAAGGACCTCAGCGAGAGTTGTCTCAACAATGGGGACGATGTCGTGTCGGTTGCCGACAAAGCAGCCGATACCATGACCGACCTGTTCGTCCGCATCCTCTCAGCCGTCTGACGGCAGTCACCATCCCCCACCCTTCGGAGGTCAGGCGGACACCCGCCGCCCCTGGCGTTGTTTATCCTAACATGAAAGAAAAAATCCGCCCCTACATACTTCCTTGTGCCATTGTGCTGGGTATCGCGCTGCACCGTTGGTGCGCCATGTTCAGTTTCTTGGTCCCCTACATTATATTTAGCATCCTGCTGCTCACATTCGCCGCCGTCGACCTGCGCCACATGAAGTTCAAGCCACTCTACCTGTGGCTGATGCTGTTTCAGGTAGCCGTCTCCATCGGCGGGTATTGCGTGCTGTGCATGCTGGGGGCCGACACCATTGTGGCCGAGGGGGTGCTGGTAGGGGTACTATGTCCAGTAGCGTCGTCGGTTGCTGTCATCTCCTGCATGCTGGGGGCCGACCGCACGACGGTGACTGGCTACACCATCGTCGGCAACCTGCTGGTAGCCATCATGGCGCCGCTCTACTTCTCCTTCATCGGGCTGCACCAGGATATGCCGTTCTGGCAATCGTTCTGGAACATCCTGCGCCGCATCGGTCCCACGATAGGTCTGCCTTTCTTCGTGGCTTTGGCACTACAGATGTGGCTGCCCAAGGCCAATGACCTGCTGAGCCGCCACACGGGATGGGGATTCTACCTATGGTCGCTCGCCTTGCTCTTCACGCTGGGACAGACCATCGACTTCATCTTCCTCCACGGCAGTGGACATTGGGACAGCATCGTGTGGCTATGCGTTGCAGCGTTGGCGGGATGCGTGCTGCAGTTCGGTTGCGGCCGATGGCTGGGACACCGCCACGGCGACACCGTGTCGGGCGGACAGCTGCTGGGGCAGAAGAACACCGCCATGGGCATCTGGATGGCCAACTTCTACCTGCATCCCCTTGCCAGCGTATTCCTTGCGTTCTACTCCATCTACCAAAACATATTCAACAGCTGGCAGATAGCGCGCTACGAGAAAAGCCACCATCAGCCGCGACCTGAACACGACTCCGCTGCGGGGAGACAACAAGACAACTTTGAACAATGATTAAAGCCGCATTCTTCGACATCGACGGAACCCTGCTCAGTTTCAAGACCCACAGCGTCTCGACGGGCACCGTCGCCGCCTTCCAAGCCCTGCAACGCCTGGGGGTGCGCACTTTCATATCCTCGGGACGTCCCACGCGACTCATCCCCTCGTTCCCGTTCCGCTTCGACGGATACATCACCATGAACGGCGGTTACTGCTACCTGCCGTCGGCCGACGGCTCTGTGGCTGGGCGGAAAGTGCTGCTGAGCAACCCCATACCACAGCATCTCTCCGACCGGTGGCTGCGCTATGCCGACGACAACGGTGTGGTGACCTTTGCTTTTACCGACGACGAGCTGTACCTGAACCGCATGGACGAGGCCACGGCGACGCTGCAACGGCAGCTCGACTTCGAGATGCCGCCCGTCAAGCCCGCCGGCGAGATGATGGGGATGACCGTCTACCAGTTCATCGTCATGCAGCCGCCTGCCGACGACGCCAAG
>CACXCY010000211.1 GCA_902766265.1 uncultured Bacteroidota bacterium | reverse complement strand
GCATTAGCCAAATATATGATTATAAATGGATTGGAGGTGGAGTTCGGTCCCACTTTCGGTATCTTGTGTGCCGCTACCGAGAAGGATGCCAACGGCAAGATGCCGGGGCGCATGCCCTTCCGCCGCTTCGAACTGTGCGGTATGGCCGGCATCTCCTATACGTTAAAAGAACATTACGGCATCAGTCTGCGCTTCGTGCAGACTGCCATCCCGGTACGAGTAAACGACGGTTATCACAGCCGGCAGTATCTCACCCGCAAACAGTTCAGCACCGAAATCGCCTTTAGTTTGTTTTACCAGTTCTGACAGAAAGAACAGCGCATCAAAAAGCCCTTGCATTTTTCAAATGCAAGGGCTTTTTATAAAAATCTATGCTAAATCACCTTTAGCGCAGTGATTTATTTCGTCCAATGGCTGTTCACATAACTGTAGGTGACAGCACCCGTGGTCTTCTTGTAAATCACAATAGCAGCATAACAGTTGTTGGCGTTGTAACCATTCACATCGAAAGTGAAAGTGTGGGTGAATTCTGCATTGGCGGCGCCATCCGTCATCAATTGTTCGCCGTAATACACATTGCCAGAAGAGGCTTTTCTCAAAACGAAGTCATGAACCGGATCAGAGGAGGAACTTCCCTGCTGTTCATAATGCAGACCATCCTCCAACAGATAGGCCACCATATAGTAGTCGGAGATGTTGGGAATTGCCTCAAAGTTCTTGGTCTTCACATATACCGAAAGTTTTCCGTCTTTGACTTCATGACGGGCATCAATACCGATAGTACAGGGTCTGGAAACCAGTTGGGCGCAATAACTGGCCGCACTATTATCGGCATCCGTCACATCGCCAGCCGCCAAAGTCGGTGTACCACCATTCAGCGGGCGGTCTGAGGTAAACGAGTTGTAAAGAGCCTCCGGTACAGCCTGCGGGTCGGGAGAAACTTTTACTGCCATACCCACTGTGTTGCCCACATTTACGGCATTGTGCAAGGCAGCATCGCCCCACTGTCCGCAATAATAGCACCAACTACCCGTATAATCGATGCAGAATCCCCAAGATTGTTTCTGTGGATTCAAATTGTCGTAAGGACTAGTTTGGGGATCTTCTTGCGGATCCTTTTTACAAGAGGTCAACGCGATAGCAATCGCAGCCAAAATAAGAAGTGCTCTTTTCATAAAATTGTGGTTTTAAATTTATAATGATGGTTATTTTAATAAATGGTCGGTTTGAAAAAAAGAAGATAATGCGGTTGACCATCCGCTGTTGTGGATAATTCTGCCTGTATTATGGTCACGAAGAAATTGGATAAAACGGCTCCGTTGAACCGTCATTTGATATAGAGGCTTGTCAGACAAATCGGTGAAGATGACCTCCCGATGCAAAGCGGCACTTTCCATTGCGTGACGCAATGTGTTGGCGAAAAAAGTGTCGGTGCTGTCGTATTGATACAGGTATGTGGCCGTCTGTTCGGAGGTGACCAACTCAACAGCCGCTTTCCCATTATGCAGACCTGCGAACCAAAAACACTCATTATCAGCAGTGTACAACCCACATGTCATTTGGCACCCCAGTTGCTGCATCTGTTGGTAATTGCTGGCTTTCTCCCCTAATCTGGAAATGAGTTGTTCCTCCAACTCCAGATGTTTCTCTTGCCATTGCTGTATGATATGAGAACGCTGGCGACAGATTTTATCGAAAATATCCAGGGTGTTTCTCCCTAACCTGCTGATTTGAAGAGAATCTGCCGTGTCAAGGATGAGTTGGATGCGATAACCATCCAAGACGGGATCCGCTGAAAAGCAGAACGGGAAGCGACGGGCATGACTATTTTGGGGGTAAATGGCCAGACACTGTGGGTAAAGGGCGATTTTGGCAAGTCCCTGCTGGGTAAAATCCTGCTCGGAGAAAAGGAAATCACCTTCGCCCACATACATTGCTGAAGAATCGATGAAAAGAGCCTCCTCGCACCGGCGATTATAGACCTGCCATAGTTTTTCAAAAAAACTTTCCGTCTGATGTCCCAGTCCCGACAACCCTATGGTAAAGGTTGGGGTCTCTATCATGAGTTGGTAATTGAGCAATTTGAAGTTTTGTATGACAGAAAAGTCCACACAAAACTGCTCTTGAGACGTGTGAATATCCAGTCGGTCTTGAAGGATACGACACGTGGCATCAGTGATGGCCGAACCGTTATGCCATTGGCAGGAAAAGGAGGGGTTTTCTGACATGGTTATAGTTTGGAACCGCACTCACTACAGAACTTGGTGCCGGGGGCGTTTTCATGGCCGCATTGTGGACAGTGCCCGTTGGTCCCGACCGGAGAGCCGCACTCGCTGCAGAATTTCGTATTCAATGGTAGCATCGTACCGCAGGTCGCACATTTGATCATGCCTAACGGTTGTCCGCAATTGTTGCAGAATTTCCCCTGACCTGCCGGCTTCCCGCAGTGCGGACAGAGGGTAGTGCGCGTCTCTATCTCGCCGTTCCACACGGTGGCATGCTGCGCTTTTTCATCTATGTTGCGACGCATAGCCTCGTTACGGGCCTTGGCCACATAACTGCTTTCGCGGGGTGCGCATTCGGTGCACAGCCCTTCCTCCTCATTCCAGCAGTCCTTGCACACCCATTTGTTACAAGCGGGACACTTGATGAAATGCACCTTCACTTCGTTTTGTGCTTCATCGAAAGCCTGTTCCTGTTCCTTGCGCCATTGCGGACTGCGCTCTTCCATCCGGTCGCTTAGCGTGTGTGCTCCTGATTCTAACACGTTACCGATACTACCCAACCGGCCACCAAACAAACTTCCCAAAAGTCCTGCTCCTCTCCCCAGCCCTTCTGTTCTTTTTTTACTTTTGTATGTGGTAGATTCCTTGAAGGTCGATTTGAATCCGTTGCCGCAGCAATCGCAATAAAACTCAAATTGGAATCCAGCTTCGGTGGAAAGATCGTTGTAATTTCTTGTAAAACTATGCAGCATAATGATGAAATTTAATCGGAGGCAAAGATAGTAATTTTTTGTATGATAAGCGCCTGAAAATTACATTTTTTTATTTCAGATAGTAATGTTTTTTCTATCGCACCACAAACTT
>CACXCY010000210.1 GCA_902766265.1 uncultured Bacteroidota bacterium | reverse complement strand
GGATGTTAAACTTATAGTCGGCATTCTCGGTGTCGGCACTGGGACGCTGACCAAAGTTGCGACGGAAACGGTCCACGATGGCATCCTTTGTACGCAACGCCACATAGTAGGAATGGGTGAATATGTCGCCGCTGGTAGCCGAGTCTATCATGAAAGTGCAGTCCACATCCATCAGTTTCTCCCATTTAATCTGGTATACCTTGTCGTAGAGCTCGTCAGTATCGTTAGCGTCGAATTCGGCAAAAGGTTTCAGAATGGCCAGCGCAGTCCTGCAAGTATAGTTGGCCCTGTAGAGCGTATGCATGTCGCCCCTGAAGGAGACGGCACGGCTCAACAGCTCGATGTCGGTGGCGCCCATCTCGCGCAGTTCATCAGCCAACACCTCTTCCAAGCCCTGCATGGTCTTGGCTATCATCTGGAATTTCTCCCTATTGGCAGGTTCCAGCGGAACCACCTTGCCGTTCTGTTTCTGGATAATCATCTATGATAAATGGTTTTATATACGTTTGGTTTTTCTCTTTCTTCGCTGTTTTCGGCTGTCACTCTCGCGAGCTTCATCCACCGTGAACATCTCTACCGATTCCTTTTGCTTGTTGTTGGCAGCCAGCGTAGTGATACCTTTCGCCGAACGCTCTGCCTTCATACGATTGAACTCCTCCTGCGATATCTTGCCGTTCATCACACTGATGTTCAACTCATATCCCACCAACAGAACCAAGAAATTGAGGAAAATCCAGAGCATTATGAGTAACAACGTGCCTATGGAGCCGTAGAGAATATTGAATTTGTTAAAGTTGTTGATATATACCTGGAAGGGCCACGACAATCCGAAGAACAAAAGCGTGGCCAGCACCGACCCTATCGAGAAAAATCCGATGCGCTGCTTCTTGGCTGGAGCCCAGTAATAGATAACACAAATGACGAGTAGGGTCAACAAACTCAATATCACCCATCGCCCGAAACTAATGAGAAATATACTCAATGCCGTGTGAGGGATAAGTCCCTTGTGGATAAGCCAACCAATGAGGAACTTGTAGCCGATAAGCAACAGGAGGATAGCTACAATAAGGCCATATAGCAGGAATACCAACATCAGGCACAAGGCGTAACGCTGCAGGAACGGACGACGCTCAATGCTCTTATTGGCATAGTTAAACGACATGAGCAGTCCATGCATACCATTGGCGGCAAGAATGATGGAGATTATAAAACCTATCGACAACAAGTTGCTGTGGCGATGACCCATCACATCGTTGATGGTATCGGCTATCTTATTGTAGAAACTACCAGGAATGAAATCGCGCATCTGGCGCAGAAGTTCATCTTGCAGACCATCAACCGGGAAATAGGCAATAAGCGTAAACAAGAATATCAACAGCGGAGGTATGGCCATCAGAAAAGAATACGAGAGACCCTTGGCACGCTGCCAGAGAACCCCGTTGGCGATACCAGAAAGAAAATAGCGCAGGATGTCCCACAACGGCACACCTTTACATCCCGGCAACGACACATGCTTCATCCAGTATAGCACCTTGCGCACAGGTCTCTTGAAAATGAAGATGTGCAATCTCTGCGCTAGTTTCGATGCATTCTTATGTGGCATATATTAATACTATCTCGGAAATGATAAAATCAATTTGTTCAGCAGCTCACCAAGCTAAGATCCAAGCTCTTGATATGATGCGTCAGCGCCCCTACCGAAATGAAGTCGACACCTGTTTCGGCATAGTTGCGCAACGTCTCAGCCGTGATGCCACCGCTGGCCTCTGTCTCATAACGTCCATCTATGCGCTTCACCGCTTCCCTGAGCGTGTTGACATCAAAATTGTCAAGCATGATACGATTCACGCCACCATGCTGCAACACTTGGTCCAGTTCATCCAGGTTTCGCACCTCAATTTCTATCTTGAGATTCTTGCCTTTCTGCTGTAAATAGGCGTGGGTGCGGTCAATGGCTTGAGCGATACCGCCTGCAAAGTCAATATGATTGTCTTTAAGCATCACCATATCGTAGAGGCCAATACGATGGTTGGTTCCTCCACCGCACTTGACAGCATATTTCTCCAACAGACGCATGTTAGGGGTGGTCTTGCGCGTGTCCAAAAGACGGGTATGCAAACCATCAAGCATACGCACCATTTGTCGAGTCTCTGTGGCGATGCCACTCAATCGCTGCATAAAATTCAAAGCCGTACGTTCGGCGGTGAGAATGGAACCCGAATGGCCTTCAACAGTCATCACAATATCACCCACCCTCAATGTATCTCCATCGTGTTTCAAACAGGTCACCTTCAAACTGTCGTCAACCATGAGGAACACCCGCGTTCCTACCTCGACGCCACACAAAACGCCCTCTTTCTTGGCCACCATTTTGGCCTTTCCACTCGCTGTGGAGGGTATGCAAGCCAACGTACTATGGTCGCCGTCGCCTACATCCTCACGCAGAGCCATTGATATCAGTTCGTCTAAATTGGGTATGTCTGTCATCATGTCAAATATGCTTATGTTGTAGCCAACGATGACTGCCAACAAATGTCTCTTATAATTTTGCAAAAGTACGAAGAAAAAAAAACATAACAGTAAAATAGTTATTATTTGCTATCTTTGCAACAGGAAAATCAACCATACTATCCCACTCAAAGTGCATGATGAATGAATGTTAGTATTATCAATATAGGCGACGAACTCCTCATTGGGCAAGTGGTCAACACCAATGCCAGTAGCATGTCGCGACAACTTATAGCAGCAGGAATGGATGTGCGCGAGGTGGTGACTATTGCCGACAATGGCGAGGCCATACGCAGCACCTTGGACCGCTGTCTGACCCACAGCGATGTCGTACTTCTCACGGGCGGTCTCGGCCCTACCAAGGACGACATCACCAAAAATACACTCTGCGAGTATTTCAACAGCGAACTGGTCGAGAATGCCGAAGCTCTGGCCAATGTCAAACGCCTCTTCGAGGAAAAGGGCTACCCTCTTACCGAAGTCAACCGCCATCAGGCCTGGGTACCCCGTTGCTGTACTGTGGTAAACAACATACTTGGCACAGCCCCTTGCATGTGGTTTGAAATTGCCGAAACACATCAAGTAGTCGTATCCATGCCCGGAGTGCCTTTTGAGATGAACAATCTTATGGAGAGCGAAGTCGTACCTCGCTTGCGCCAATACTTCCACACTGATTTCATCCTCAACAAAAACATACTTGTACAGGGCATTGGCGAGTCTTTTCTCAGCGACCGCATCGAACAATGGGAACTCTCTCTTCCTTCCAATATACGCCTGGCCTACCTGCCAGAAGCTGGCATGGTCAAACTGCGTCTCACTGCACGTGGTAGCGACAAAAACATCCTGCAGGAGCAGATAAACCAAGCCGTCGAAACGCTTTACCCTCTCATTGACCAATATATCGCAGGAGAAGACCTTGAGAATCTAGCAGCACTGGTAGCACAACAAATGACAGCCAACAGATACACCCTTGCCACTGCAGAAAGCTGCACGGGCGGTACACTCGCAGCTCGTCTCACCGCACTGCCTGGCGCATCAATCTATTTCAAAGGTGGTATCGTGGCCTATAGCAACGCCGTTAAAGAGTCGCTTCTTGGCGTGAGCCATGCCACACTTGAAGCACATGGGGCGGTCAGCGAGGAGACCGTGCGACAAATGGCCGAAGGTGCACGTCACCGACTAGGTACCGATTACGCTCTTGCCACCTCTGGCATTGCAGGCCCCACCGGCGGCACCGCCGACAAACCCGTAGGCACCGTGTGGATTGCCGCCGCCTCGCCCAAACGCACCATGACGATATGCAAACATTTTGGTAACGACCGCCTACGCACCATTGACCGCACCACCAACGAGGCATACAGCATGCTCATCAAACTAATGAGGGAACACTAGCATATTACACAAGACACACTCCTTTAATCCATATATGTTTTATCACTAACCATACGAACTCTTAAACACCACCTAATCATGTCCCGAGGACTCTCCACAATACTGCTGCTTGTGTGCAGTAACATCTTCATGACATTCGCTTGGTACGGCAATCTTAAACTCCAGGAAATGAAAGTCACCACCGACTGGCCGCTATTTCTTATCATACTCCTCTCCTGGGGGCTTGCTTTGGTAGAATACTGTTTTATGATACCTGCCAACCGCGTAGGGTCGCAGATTACAGGAGGGCCATTCTCGCTCATGCAACTCAAAATACTACAAGAGTGCATCTCGCTCACCGTATTCACCGTCATCCTCGCCCTTGTTTTCAAAGGAGAACCTATCCGATGGAACCACTTCGTGGCCTTCGGATTTATCATCCTTGCTATTGTCTTCGCATTCTGGAAAACAGAATAGCCCTACCCCATGAGATTGTCATCAGCTGGATTGCCAGCATACTGACGACATTCTCAGACAAGGGTAGTCCGCAACTTCTCACAATACTGGTCAATATTCCGCATCTCCTGTGGGATGTTGATACTTTGCGGACAGAGGGGAATACACTGGTTGCAGCCAATGCAATGGTCGGCCTGACGCAAACGTGGCACGCTACGGTCATACCCTACGAGAAAAGCGCGACGGTTGCGGCGAAAACCCTTCTTATCGGCATTGGGTTCCAGTAAATCATCCTCGTTGAGCAGATTGCCTTCGTTAAGACATTTGTTATAATGCTGGAAGACTGAAGGAATGTCAATACCGTAGGGACAAGGCATACAGTATTTGCAGCCGGTACAGGGTACAATGCTGAAGCTGGCGCGTTCACGCGCTATCTCTTCAAGCAGCGACAATTCGTCATCGGATAGGGGCTTCAAGGGACTATAGGTACGTATATTATCCTGCAGATGCTCCATGTAAGTCATACCACTAAGCACGGTGAGGATACGGGGCTGACTGCCAGCAAAGCGGAAAGCCCACGAGGCCACACTGCTTTGCGGTTCACGTCGCTTGAGTTCTGCGACAGCATGCTCGGTAAGCGTTGCCAACTGACCTCCGAGCAATGGTTCCATGACGAAGACGGGAATATTGCGTTTGGCCAACTCACCGTACAAATACTCGGAATCGGTGTTGTATTCGGCAGCGTGGTGCCAG
>CACXCY010000209.1 GCA_902766265.1 uncultured Bacteroidota bacterium | reverse complement strand
CCATCAATCAAATTTAAACAGCTTCTTAAAAAAATACTCCTCTATGAACATACTCGTTACCGGCGGTGCCGGTTTTATCGGATCGCATACCCTTGTGGAACTCTACCGCGCCGGACATACGGCGGTGGTGGTGGACAACCTTTCGAACGCTAACCGCGAGGCGCTGAACCGTGTGGCAGAAATCATCGGCTTGCAAGAGCCCATCCCGTTCCACCACATGGATATCCGCGACCGCAAAGGTCTGGAATACGTGATGCAGAAAAGCCACTTCGACGCCTGCATACATTTTGCGGGGCTGAAAGCAGTGGGCGAATCGGTGGCAAAACCATGGGAATACTACGAGAACAACATCGGCGGCACGCTGGTGCTGCTCGACGTGCTGCGTCACAACGGCTGCAAGAACATCATCTTCAGCAGCTCGGCGACGGTGTACGGCGACCCGGCACAGATACCCATCACGGAGGAGTGCCCCAAAGGACATTGCACCAACCCCTACGGCCAGACGAAGAGCATGCTGGAGGAAATCATGCGCGACATGCAGCATGCCGACAAGGAATGGAATGTGGTGCTGCTGCGCTATTTCAACCCCATCGGGGCTCACCCCAGCGGCCGCATCGGAGAAGACCCCAAGGGGATTCCCAACAACCTGATGCCCTACGTGACGCAGGTGGCGGTGGGCAAACTGAAGGAGTTGGGGGTGTTTGGTAACGACTACGATACTCCTGACGGTACCGGCGTGAGGGACTATATCCATGTGGTGGATCTGGCACGCGGCCATGTGAAAGCGCTACAAGCCATTGAGCGAAACTGCGGATTGGCGATATACAACCTCGGCACGGGTCACGGATACTCAGTGCTGGATATGGTGAAGGCCTTTGAACACGCCAACGGCATCAAGATACCCTACAGCATCAAACCCCGCCGTGCCGGCGACATAGCCACCTGCTACAGCAACCCCGCCAAAGCGGAGCGCGAACTGGGCTGGCACGCCGAATACGACCTCGACGACATGTGCCGCGATGCCTGGAACTGGCAGAAGAACAACCCCGAAGGTTACGGCGAGGACAACGATACCGAACAGTAACACACGAATACTAAAACACAAACATCAAAACACGAATTGCCACGAATTATCCATGAGAATCACTAAAAACTATACCTTGTCGCGTCTCTCCGAGACGCAGTATGCGGTATCTTGCTGCACCGCACTGCGCTACGCTTGTACGGTGTTATTAGCACTGCGTGCGTTTACCCCCTTCGGGGCTATTTTTAAAAATCTCCCATATGATTTTTCGCTACAGAATATGAAAGAACTGGTTTTCTAATAGTCCCGAAGGGACTGCATTTCAATAACCCCAAACTAAACGAAGTGCAGTTTGGGGCACAGAAAGCACTCAACATATGCGTCTCGGAGAGACGCAACCTTGAAGAACCAGTCTTGTACAAAATACAACGTTAAACACAACTGTGAACACTAAAAGATAGACAACAGATGTCAGACAATCCCTTCAAGAAACTAGCAGGACAGACCGTAGTATACGGATTGGGCACCATTTTGGCGCGCCTGCTGAACTACCTGCTGGTGCCGTTGTACGTGCGTGTGTTCGCACCCGAAATCTACGGACAGTTCACCGAGCTGTACGCCTATATCGCCCTCTTCATGGCGCTGCTGACCTACGGCATGGAGACCACTTTCTTCCGCCGCGCACAAGGCGACAACTTCAGCAAGGTGTACGGCAACATCATGACGAGCATACTGACGACGACAGGAGTGTTCGTCGCCGCCGTGATATGCCTCTACCCTTTCGTGGCCGACCTCATCAACTACGACGGCAGAGAGATATACCTGCTCTTCACGGGTCTTATCGTGGCGGTGGACGCCATCACGGCAGTGCCTTTCTGCGTGCTGCGCAAGAACGAGAAACCCGGCCGGTTCTCCCTCATCAAGCTGTCCAACGTCTGTATCAACGTGGCGGTGGTGCTGTTCTGCCTGTTCGTCATCCCCGACACCTGCACCCGGCTGTCCAACCAATGGTTCGGTCCGGAAGCGGGGCTGCTGACGTGGGTGTTTATCAGCAACCTGGTAGCGTCGCTGTGCAACGTGCTCATGCTGCTGCCCGAGTTCAAGCAAATCAAGCTCCAGTTCGACTGGACATTGATGAAGAAACTGCTGGGGTATGCACTGCCCGTGATGCTGATCAACCTCATCGGCATGGTGAACGAGGTGGTGGACAAGATTGTCATCAAATACATGGTAGCCGACAAAGCCACAGCGATGACGCAACTGGGCATCTACGGCGCCAACTACAAGCTGGCGGTGCTGATGACCATCTTTGTGCAGATGTTCCGCTTCGCTTCGGAGCCCTTCTTCTTCAACAAGGCCAAAGACCGCAACTCTCCGCAGCTCTTCGCCGATGTGATGAAATACTTTGTCATCTGCGGACTGCTTATCTTCCTCGGTGTGACGCTCTATCTCGACCTGTTCGGATACTTCCTCGGCGGACACGACACGATGGGTATGCAATACCGAGAAGGTCTGGCGATAGTGCCCGTCGTGCTGATTGCCAACCTGTTCTACGGCATAACATTCAACCTCTCCATCTGGTTCAAGCTGAACAAACAAACGACCTACGGAACCATCATCACCGCCATAGGCGCCGCAGTGACGCTGGTGTGTCTCTTCGGGCTGGTACCCGTTATCGGCTACTGGGGTGCCGCTATCGCACACCTGGCCTGCTACACGGTGATGATGACGGTGTCCTACCTGTGGGGCCAGAACTACCTGCGCAAGCTGCAACGGCAGGGGCAACCCAAGACGGACGACATGCAGCTGGTGACCCCCATCCCCTACGCCACCGGCCGCATACTGATGTACCTCGCTGTAGCTCTGGGAATATATGCCCTCAGCGTGCTTGCCCGTCCCGCCAGCAACGTCCTGATGT
>CACXCY010000208.1 GCA_902766265.1 uncultured Bacteroidota bacterium | reverse complement strand
TCGCCAACCGCCTCGGCCTGCGGTAAGTCCATCTTGCCGTTCATGAACGCCCGCATGGTAAACTCGCCCCGCTCGGCCAGTCGGCAACCGCCTTGCAGCAGCAACTCCAAGATTTTCTGCTGGATGTAACGCGAACCATGGCACGAAATCTCCACCATATCCTCGCCGTCGTACGAGTGCGGCCCAGCATATTTCACCATCACCACCTCGTCCACCAACTGCACGCCATCGTACAAACCGCAATAGTGGGCGGTGCGGGCAGGCCACTCCCCGAAACGGCTGTCAGCACGGGTGAGCCTACCAACAATGTCGAAAGCCTGCGGCCCCGATACCCTGACGATAGCGATGGCCCCGATGCCGGGAGCAGTGGAAATAGAGCAAATGGTCATATAAAGTTGAAAGTTGAAAGTTGAGAATTAAGGAGTTAAGGAGTTAATTGAAAATTGTTAATTTTACATTAAAAACTACATTCCGCCGTCGCAGATGAGCACTTGGCCGGTGATGTAGGCGGAGAGGTCGCTGGCGAGGAAGAGTGCGGTGTTGGCCACGTCTTCGGGGCGGCCGGTGCGACGCAGGGCGATGCCTTTGGCGATAGTGTCGCGCACCTCCTGCGGGAGTTTTTGCGTCATGTCGGTGTCGATGAGTCCGGGGGCGATGGCATTGCACCGTATCGATCTGCTACCCAGCTCTTTGGCCACCGACTTGGTGAATCCGATGATGGCAGCCTTTGCCGCTGCATAGTTGGCCTGTCCGGCATTGCCGCCAATAGCGGTCACGGAACTCATGCTGATGATGCTACCGCTACGCTGCTTCAGCATCACCGGCTGCACCGCCTTTGTGTAGTTATATACCGACTTGAGGTTCACGCGCATCACCTCGTCCCACATCTCCTCACTCATGCGCATCAGCAGCGTGTCGCGGGTGATACCGGCATTGTTGACCAGCACATCCACACGGCCGAACTTCTCCACACAAGTTTTCACCACCTGCTCGGCATCGGCAGAAGAGGCTGCATCGGCACGCACAAACTGCCATTCGCCACCGATCTCCGCCAGCCGCGCCTCCAGCTCAGGAGAGACCGCCGACGTGCCGGTGAACAGCACCTTCGCGCCGTTTTCGGCAAATTTCTCCACAATAGCGCGCCCTATTCCGCGCGTGCCACCCGTGACAATGGCGACTTTTCCTTCAAGCAATGTATTCATTATCAAAATATTAATTCCTAATTTTGAAAGCGCAAAGTTATAACAAAATTCTGGATTGGCAGACCATTCAACGAAAAAAGAGCGCATCACCGTATCAGCGTCACCGTGCCCACCGCCTCGTACTCGCCATCGCTGCCGTAAGTATAGGAAATCTTATACACATAGCAGCCTGCCGGCATCAGCGTGCCGTTGTAGCCGCCATTCCAACCCTCGTAGGGGTCGCGGGTGTGGAACACGAGATTGCCTTCCCGCGAATAGATATACATATTGTAATTCTCCATGGTGACGAAGGAGTGGATGGGCAGAAACACCGAATTGATGCCGCCCTCTTTCGGGTAGAAGGCATTCGGAATGTAAGATATGGGTAATTGTTTGAGAATGACAGTGTTGGAAACGCTCTTTTCCATAAAACCATACTCATCGAACGTCTCCTCGGCTTCCACGTAGTAGGACATCCCCTCCCCTTCTTTGCGCAATGCGGTAACATCGTCGTCGTAGTTGATGCCGCTGAGATAGCCTCCCACTTCCGAAAACACGAAGTCAGCCTCGCTTTTTCGACGCAGCCAGTAGCCGCTCACCCCACCTTGCCAGCCGTCGTAGGCGTTCCAGTCGAGATGGTTGCGGCGCGTCTCCGACTCGCTGCTGCCCGTCAACACGATGTTGTGCGCCACCTGCGACTGCTTCGTCTCCACCCCGCACTCGTTTTCGATGGATGCTTTGTAATAATACAAGGTCCTGTCAACCCTCAAATCTCTATCATCCAAGAAAATATAAGTATCGGTACCGTCGCTATATTGTTCGTCCAAGTGAACAAAATGCTGGTCGTCGCCGACGCTGCGGTATAGGTGAACTTTCGAAAAGGAGATCGTAGTGCCGGTAGAGACCTTGATTTCCAAATCTTTATTGTCCACCACCGACACGTAGCGGATATACACAAAGTCGTGATTATCAGCCGCATCGAAGAGAAAACTGCAGGGTGTGGAGGAGGCGGTGATAATGTTGCCGTAGT
>CACXCY010000207.1 GCA_902766265.1 uncultured Bacteroidota bacterium | reverse complement strand
TGAAGGTCATCTTTCCCATTGGTCAACGTTGATTTCCAATAGTTTGTTTTCGATTCGTTCGGCTTCAAGAAGGGCGTCTTCGCCAGTGAGATAGCTGTCGATTGTACGATTGAATCGGTTGGATTCGCGGGTGATGTAGCTCGTGAAGACTCTCGAATTGAAGATATATTCCCACGAGGGAAGGTGCGAAATGTTGTCTTCGTAGTAGGCCTCTTTGCGAGCCAGCAGGTCACGGGTGCGAGGTGATAACATGGGTATCCAGAATAGTGTTACGGTACCTTGATACTCTCTTTCGCCGTCAATCTCTTTGTATATATCGCGGGTAAGGGCCATGCTGATGATGCGCACATACTGGTCGGAGAGTTGTTTTTCCTGATACCAGCATTCTTTGAGCCGTACCTGTAGTATTTCTTCCGCATTGAATTCCTTTGGAACAACAATTGTTTTGTATTCATAGTTCTCTTCCTCGTCGATAATCTCCAGCTGCATGGTGTCCGGCTTGGTGTAGCGGCGTACAAACTCGTCGTTATCCAAAGGAATCTTGAATTCATCGTCCTCATAAATGGAAATCTCGTTGGCTACGACAGCGTCCCAAATCATGTAGGCGAAATTCTTACGTCCGTGCGACCCTTCACGTTCCAATGGGTAGTAGAAGAATTGGTTGAATTTCTCCCGGATGTTGATGGTACGCCAGATAAGACATTCCCAAATTACATCGTTTTCACGCACATGGTGAAGTGGCTGCGATTTCAGCTGTGAGCGCAACTCATGCCGATAGTAGGCCTCCAAGTTGGGGTCATCTTTGATGTGTTGCGCCTGCACGCATTCCCCAGTGGCTACTGTAAGCAGAAGTAACAACAGTATGTACCGGAAGCGGATAATGGTAGGGATGTATTAGATGGTTATGTCCGTATAATCAGATGCTGAAAAAGAAAAAGAGTTAAGAACTGACATAGTAGCCCTTAACTCTTTCCATAATACATCAATTGTTATTGACTACAACAATTGATTAGTATTCCCACATATCAGATTCAATATCGAATACCTTGTTCTCGATGTTTTGAGATTCTACGATGGCATCGGTGCCCGTGAGGTAGGAACCAACAGTACGGTTGAAACGGTTGGATTCGCGGGTTACATAACTGTCGAAGTAACGGGAAATGAATACATCATCGTAGGTACGTTCGCCGTTGGAATTATTCTCGTCATAACATTTGTGGGTAACGAGGACGTTGCGTACACGCATGTCGTTCATTGGGACCCA
The DNA here is from genome assembly GCA_902766265.1 of uncultured Bacteroidota bacterium. Lineage (GTDB taxonomy): Bacteria > Bacteroidota > Bacteroidia > Bacteroidales > P3 > Colimorpha. The sequence continues at coordinate 10,223 of CACXCY010000207.1, read as the reverse complement.
GAACAGGTCGACTGTTCCGCAGACGCGCTCACCGTCACGGTCTTTGCAGTCGTTATAGACCAATGCCATAGCGACGATACGTACTTTCTGACGAGTATCCTGCTTGTCGATGTACCAGTATTCTTTCAGACGCACCGAGAGAACGTCTTCGGGGTTGAATTCCTCATAGACGGTGGTGTCGCGTCCTTCCATTTCCTCTCCATATTCGTCGAATTCAGCGATATGGATGATTCGTGACTTGTGCAATACGCTTGAAAGAGACTCGTAGTCTTTGGGTATTTTCATATCATCGTCTTCAAAGACTTCGATAAGACCATCTTTAAAGGCGTTCATGATAGTGTTGGTCAGATTGATACGACCTTGGGTGCTTCTCGTCTGGTCATTGGGGAAGTAAAGGTACTGGTTGAATTTCTCGCGCATGTCGATAGTTCTCCAGATGGCTGTTTCCCAAACCACGTCGTTTTCACGCAGGTAGGCGTATGGCATGGCTTTTTTCTGGCCTGTAAGAGTACGGCTGTAAAAATTGTTGAAGTTGTTGTCGTCTTCGGCATCCAGAACGCTCTGGGCGTTGGTGGTGAAGACACTACTCATGGCAATGAGGAGTACTCCTAAGTAAAACGCAATTCTTTTCATGATATGTAGGTTTTAATGGTTACTTCAGTCGGTAGGTTGCATTAAGCTGATGGTTGACACCGTCGGGAGTTTGTACGCGTACCTCGCTGATATACACCTTTTGACCACGTTTTGCATTCTTGATGCGGTTGGTCATGTCAGGGGTCAGGTGGTTGCCGGTACCTTGAATATCAAGGGCGTTGGAACCTTGGACGTTGAAACTGAACGATGTAATCTTCAGTGGGGGAATCTTGAAGTCAAAGTCACCCATATCGGCACGTAGCAGGGTGTTGGCTATCAACTCATCCTTGGATACAGGTTCGCCTGGTTTGAGCTTGCCGAGCATCAGGGTAGGTGCAGGAATCTTCTTGACACGGAATTCTTTCGAACCCATTGTGCGGCTAACTTTTCCATCGGCTTTGGCATCCACGCGGATGTTGAATTTACCCAAAGATGAAGCTTTGATGATGTAATCACCTTCTTTGCCTTGCGGGTCTTTGACTATGGTGACGTTCTTACCTCCTTCAATGGAGGGGGTTATGTAACGTGGGTCGATGCCAGGAACGGAGATGGAGGCAGGGTTGTCGATACCGGCATACACTACGTTCATCTTGGTCAGTGACACAATGGCTACAGGTTCTGCTACGAAGTAGCTGTCCTTGAACTCATACACCTCAGTTCCGCTGTCCTTTTTCACATATATCTTACCCGTGATGGTCTTATTGCCAACAGAGGTGCAAGGAACGGAGTAATGCACGGTTCCGCTGTCGTCGCTGGTGTACTTGGAACCGCCAATTTCTACTTCAAGGTGGGCCTTGGAGTCGTAAGCACCAACGTTGATAGCAGTCTCATATTTGTTGCCTTGGATGACGTAGGCCGATTTCGGGCGGGTGATGACGGATACTTTGTCGAATGAGAAGTCGTTAGCTTTCACTTTTTTGTAGATGAGCTGCACAGCATCGAACTCAGCATTCATCACTTCTGCTTTCAAACGGGTGAGCACCACCATGTCGGCAGCAGCAATGGTGCGGTCAAAGTTGAGCATTTCCCACTCAACCATCGCTTTGGCATGATCACTCCATGCCTTCTCTTCCACGTTTAGACCTATCTTGATGTGTGCTGTATCTTCTTTCAGGATACTTTTCAGTTGCTTTTTGTAGTCAATAATCAGCGCTTTTAAGCGTACGCCGGCACCATTGGGATTGTCGTCGCTTCCATAGAAGTAGTTGGTGGCATCGTTGTTATCGTCTTTTTTGTCGATGGCATTGATACCACCCGCCTCGAGGGCCGATTTGGCACTATCAAGCAGCCACTTGTCGCCGTCACGCAACGGGATGGTGCGAGTATGTTTGTTTCCATCAGCATCGTGGGTGGTGATGTTGGCGGCACTCTGCTGATGGCAGAGAAATTCGTAGCGCATTTTATCAATAGTGTCGACCAAGGCCTTGGATATTTTACGTACCTCTTGGGCCTGATTCCAGTAGTCGCCTACTTTCTCTTTGTTGTTTTCGTATGCAAATTGGAAGTTATCGTATGAGTCGTCAAGTTTAGTAATTAAGTTGGTGTTGGACTTCTCCATAGCATCGCCGACGGTAACGAAACCGTTCAACACCTCGGCGGCTACGTTCAGTGCCAACATGGCGGTGTACACGAGGTACATCATACCGATCATTTTTTGTCGCGGGGTCTCCGGACAGTTGGTAGCACCCATAATCTATCTCTTTTTTGTTCTACAGTGTGGTTAGTACAAGTTGGTGTTAGACGCGTGTCTGCATAGCGGCAAGCATGTTGCCATAGACGTTGTTAAGTTCGGCGACTTTGCGGGTTAAAGCGTCAACTTGCTCTTTGTATTTGAGAACACCTTCGGCTGAATCGGCAAAGTTTACAGCCATATTCTGGATGCGTTCCTGAACCTGCTTGGTGGCTTCAAGCTGTTCGGTGGAGTTCTGTAGCTGTATCTCGTACATGGCGTTGATAGCTGCGAGACTGGTGGCCATCTTCTTTGTTTCATCAAGGTAGGAAACATCGCCTGTACGTAGCGACTGTGCAGTTTCTTTGTATATGTTAGCCAGGGTGGACATGGCGCTTGTGGCATCTTTTACACTCTCATTGTATTCGGCAGCGAGACCTGCATCACCCTGCATGGCTTCTGTTGTATGTTTGTATGCTTGTGACAATTCACCGGCAGCATTGGCAGCATCGTCCATGTTGAGGACGAATTTGTCGGTGGCAGCTACAGCGGTAGTCATATTATTGAGCGAATTGGCAGAGTCGGCAAGATTCTGCATTCCCTGACCCAGACGGTCAATCAGTTCGCCGCCGATATTGGCATCGGCGAGCATCTTGTCGAGTTGACGGGTGAGTGGGTCGGAACTTTCGGCAGGTGTCTCCTCGCCCTCTTCTCCTTCCTCACCTTCCGTAGCGGGAACAGCGGATTCTTCAGGCATACCAGCCAGTTGGGGATATACGCGGGTCCAGTCGAATTCGACATGGAGGGGCTCGAATGCGGAGAGGAAGAATATGACGGCCTCTACGCCCATACCGAGAATCAGCATCAGTGTACCACCAGGCCAGTGGTTAATCTTGAACAGAGCACCGATAATCACGACGGTAGCACCCCATCCGTATAGTTTTGCCATGAAGTTTTTGTAGGCCTTGCTACGTACTAAGTTGTCAATAAAGCTCATAGTGGATTAGTTTTTATGTGTCTTACTTATTTTGTTATTGATGTATCTATTTTATTATATATACCGACTGCAACCTTATGGCTGCAGTCGGTGTGCTATCTTATATTAATAGACGTTGGATGCAGACTTCAAGTTGTCACCCTTGACACGTCCCAGATAGGGTTGCACGCAGCGGAAACCGATGTAACTCTTGGCGGTGTCTTGGAACTCATAGGTGCGGGTCTGTACCTGGATGAAGTATTTCTGATCCTTCCAAGAACCTCCACGGATCACTTTTCTCTTCATGGCTGCAGGGTCGTCTTCAGCTGCCTGATACTCATAGTAGGGCGAGAGGGCATTGGCGATGATGTAGGTGGACTCGTTGTAACTGTCCAAGCACCACTCGGAGACGTTTCCGGCCATATCGTAGAGACCGTAGTCATTGGGAGCGTAGTGGCCGACCATGAGGGTCTTCATGCCGCCGTCGTCATCATAGGCACCGCGCAGGGGCTCGTAGTTGGCGAGGAAGCAGCCATTCGGGTTGCGGACATATGGACCGCCCCAAGGATAGCTCTCCCCGGCCATACCACCACGGGCGGCATATTCCCATTCGGCCTCGGTGGGCAGACGGTAGTCGTTCATGGCAGTGTAGTCGATGGACTCTAGATACTGGTTCAGATAGTTGGTACGCCACACGCAGAATGCTTTGGCCTGTACCCAGCTGATGCCAACAACGGGATAGTTGTCGTAGGCCGAGGAGGTGAAGTATCTACGGGTGTAGTCGTCATTCATACTATAGGTGTAGTCGTGTACCCAGCACAGCGTGTCGGGGTAGATGTTGACTACTTCCTTTTTAATTAAAGAGGAACGATTGTTCAGACCTTTCGGACGGTTGGCAAACATGGTGCCCTTGTATTCCTGTTTCACCGTTGTTGCGCTTTCTTTCCGGGCAGCTTCGCGGTAGTCAACCCAATAATACTCATAGTTGAGTTTGGCTGGGTCAACAGTGCGACGGCCATAGAAACGGTCTTTCTCGGGAATATAGAGGTCTTCCAATGCTTCGCGGGCTTCCTGGTCGTTCCAGCGGATTTTGGTCTTTTTGTTGAGGACGGGAGGATCCAGCGGCTCACCGAATTCATCTTCTTCAATCAGATAACCTTCAATACCTGCCTCACCCAACATGCGGCGGGCGATAGAGTCGGTAACCCAGTTGACGAACTGACGGTATTCATTGTTGGTGATTTCAGTCTCATCCATGAAATAGGATGCCACCTGCATGGTACGGGGTTGGCTGGGCACGCCATAGGTGGCGTTCTGTGTGCCTGCACCCATGGTGAAGTTTCCTTGGTCAATAAACACCATACCTTTCAGGTCGATGTCTTCGAAATAGGGACGGTTTTGTACGCCCACGAGCTCTCCACCGTCGGAGGAGCTGCAGCTCCACAGTACCACGACTGTTGCAAGCATTAAAAATAACTTTTTCATATCAGCAAAGTTTTTTGTTTCGAATTTGTATAGTGCCTTTTTCTTGTCTTTTACGGATTCAGGATGCAAAAGGTTTCGTATCCTTTCCAGATATAATATTTATTTCTGTATTTTTATAACGTGAGGGGCGGCTTGTTTATTGTGTTGCAATAGTTTTTTAGATTAGTCGATGTAACGGGTGTTGCGGTACGATGACGGGAGCTTCGGAGGTATGACAACCTTGAAGCAGTAGCGCAGGTATAACTCCACTGTTCCGATGCTGCGTCCCACTTTGTACGAACCCAGTTTCGAGGTAGTAATGTCGTAGGACATGCCTACTTTGAGTTTGTTCCAATTGAGACCGCCCAAAATGGATACACCGTCCTGGAAGCGGTAGGCACCACCCATCCAGAATGCGTTGCGGTAGTCCACGAGGCAGGAGGCCTCTGCTTGTGCTGTCGAGAAGTCGGCAGTTTTGATGAGTGCAGAAGGTTTCAGTTTGAACGACGGATTGGTTGGTATGACCCATTCGTATCCACCTGTGAAGTAGAATACTCGGGCGTTTTGGTAGTGCAGCGTCTCACTCTTGGCTGCGAGGATGTTCTTGATGGACACTCCAAGGTAGTAGGTACCGGGAACTTGATAATACAGACCGGTGGAGAAGTCTACGAGGAAGTCGGAACTCTGCTTGTCGCCATTGAGCAGCGGGTCGTTGGCCGAGGAGATGGGGTTGTCGTAGTCGCCCGAGAAGTCGGACGAACCCACCAATTGTGTGAAGTCCAACGAAGTGTTGCTGAAGTTACCTTCAATAGCGGCAGCCATGTTACCGGGACCCCAATAGATGCGGAATGCATAACTGAGGGCGGCTCCGACGGTGCTGTTGTATCCGATTTGGTCAGAGAAAGCGGTGATACCGATACCTCCGTGGAGGAATTTGACCGGCATGTCGAAGGCGAACATATAGTCGGTAGGCGTCTTGCCAGCCGTCTGGTCGGGGGTGGGAGCATCCAATTTGAGTCCCATCCATTGGTTTCTGTAGAGGAGGGAGGCGCAGATGGAACCGGTGCTACCTGCATAAGCCGGGTTGTAGGATAGTCGGTTGAACATGTACTGCGAGAACTGCGGTTCAATCTGGGCATGGCTTACGCACGAAAATATCACTGCTATCAACAGAAATGATATGCTTTTTGTGATGTTATTCTTCATGGCGCACCGATGCTTGTTCTTTATAAAGTGCTTATGTTCACTTTGGTATATATATATCCCACTTGTATTTCTTCGGGAAAGACAATGTGATATTTAATTTGCAAAGATAACAAGAATTATCAATACAAAGTCAACTTTTTGTAAAAAAAAGTCATAATTATTGCGAAAATATTGTGAATTAGTTGTTTACTGCTCAAAATATTGGAGCATGCTGGTTGCTTGGTGGCATGTTTTTCTTAAATATCTGATAAACTGTTGTATCCGCGAAATACAACGGTTTGAGGATGTAATGCGTGGACAGGATGTCGTGGACTGTGTGTTCTGAGCCGCTGTCAACGTTGATAGCCAGCGGGTAGGGGACGGCAGTCGGGAAATTCGGCAGACAGTTGTTTCTGCAGCTCTTCGGCGGCGCTCTTTTTCATGGAGAGTCGCAGGACAATGCGTGTCTTTTGCGCGGCATCGTGCAGCAGTTCGACCTTGTCGCGAAGATAGATGGGTAGGGTCTCGCACATCCGCACTGCCTGACTGCGTGATTTTGTGCAGGTGAGTTCGATGTCGTAAAGGGTGTCGTCGTTCAGTGCTGGCACACAGGAGTTGGCGTTCTTGGCGGCTTCGTCTTTGAGCACTTTCTGTGCCACTTTCTTTTCTGATTCCTCCAACAGTGTGAGTGATTCGAGCAGGTGGCCGTTCTGCAGGAGGTCTTCTATCTCTTCTTGCTTCTCCCACAGGTTCTTGTATCGTTGGGGGAGCACCTGCACGATAACCGTGTGCGAAGTGATGCCGATGCTGCGTGCCGCACGTCTGGTGAGGTCTAGGACGTTGGTGCGGGGGCAGCGGTCGTTAACTTTGACTATCACCTGTTTACCGTTCTTCGGGTTGGTCACCAGCAGCAGCGTGCCGAATTTGAGCGTCTTGTGGGCTGCGGTGTATTTTTTTTGGCGAAAAATCTCTCCGCTGGAGGTGTGGCGACCTTCGAATTTGTCGCTGTAGTAGGTGGCGTGCATGCGGTGTTCCGTCAGTGTGTCCGACGAGGATATGGACTGGGCGCCCATCCGTAGGACGGATAGTAGCAGGAGGGTCACTGTCAGTGTCTTGCGGGACATGGGATGCTTGTGTATGATAGGTTACCAGTTGACGGCGTCGGGGTGGAACCATTGGCCGTGCAGGCGGAGTGTCTGTTCGATGATGTCGCGCACGCATCCGTGGCCGCCAGGGTAGAGCGATATGTAGTCGGATATCTCTTTGATTTCCTGTGCGGCATCGGCGGGGCAGGCGGCTACGCCGCAGTGGCTCATAATCTCGTAATCGGGGATGTCGTCGCCCATGCACACCACTTCATCGGGCTGCAGGCCTGTGGTCTCGAGGAACTGCTTGTAGGTCTGCATCTTGTTGGCGCAGCCCGTGTATATGTGCGTGACGCCCAAGGCCTCCATGCGGTTGTTGATGCTCAGCGAGGTGGCTCCCGAAACGAGGGCGATGGTGTAGCCCTTCTTGGCGGCGTATTGGATGGCGAAACCGTCCTTGATGTTGCCACAGCGCACCGTTTCGCGGTCGCCATAGGTCCACACGCTCCCGTCGGTCATCACACCGTCGAAGTCAAATACGAATGCTTTGATTCTATGTAGTTTGGATTTATAGTTCATGGCGGTTTAATTTCTTGTTTTCAGTTCGTCGGAGTAGTCGAGCATCTGTTCGAACACCTGTCGCCACCCTTGCCAGCCGAAGTCGTCGCACAGGTTCTCGTTGTGCCAGATGCAGCAGAAGGTGCCGTCGACGGCTTTGACGTTGTCCATCAGTTCTTTGTATACCTCCCACGCTTCCTCGGGCTGCATGTTGTGGTAGCGTTTCAGGGTGCCTTCCATCAGGGAGAAGGGGTGTATGGTGAGTGGCATCTCGCTGTCGCGCTCGAGGTTGTAGAACGGGAACTGCACGCTGATGCCTGCGCGGAAGCCGGGTTCCTCGGCGTAGCCCATCGTATAGTCGTGGCGTATGCCCGCGTGCAGGAGCGTGCGGTAGGTCTCGGGCAGTTGCAGCCGCAGGAAGTGCGAGCGGTTGCGGACGATGTTACGGTGGGTGATGTCGGCCAGACGCTGCGTCTCCGTCTCCACGAGGTCGGGGTTGTTGAACGAGGCGTAGGAGGTGTGCAGGCCTATCTTGGCATAGTCGCCCAAGTGTTTGATGAGTTGGCAGAACTCGTCGTTGTGGTAGGAGATGTTCTTGTCGAACATGCCGTAGTCGGCCAGCAGCACGAAGAACACCATCGGGTTGCCGGGGTGGCGCTCCTTTTGGTCGAGGATGTAGTCGAACGTGTCGTAGGGGTCGTCTTCCCGGCGGGTGATGACGCGCCAGCGGCGGCGCACCTCGGCGGTGTCGCGGCGCAGGAACAGGTCGCGCACGAAGCCCGCCATCGTGCGGAAGGCGCCCTTGTGCTTGTAGCAGTAGGCCGCGTCGATGTCGATGGTGGTCAGCAGGTCGTAGCGGTGCCGTTGGAAGTGTGTGTCGGGGAAGCGTTCGTTGATTTTCCGTTCAATCATCCGCGCCCATTGGTCCACCACGGGCGTGCGCAGGAACCCCTCTTGGTAGGCGATGCTCTCGCGTGCCACGAAGCGGCCGTGCATGTCGGTGTGGTGTGGCAGGTATTCCTCGTAGCGCGACACCATGTAGAACGTGGCCGCCAGGAGGTCGAACGGAAAGTCCAGGTCGCGTCCGTACACGGGGAAAAGGGCGTGGACGCCGTCGCTGACAAAGGGGTGCGGTTCCTGCTCCTCGATGGTGGTCTGGAACAGCAGGTCGCACGACTTGACCCACACCGCCCGGTCGCCCTCCCGTTGGGGGCCGTAGCACAGCACGGCGTCATCGCGCTGCGCAAAGGTCTCGGCGTCGGTGGTGATTTCGAAATCCACATGCAACACGTTATGGAAGATAACGTTGAGCGTGTATCCGAGTCGGTTGGTCAGTTTGGGTACGTATATCAGCATAAATGTGCTGCAAAGGTACACATTTTTTTTTAAGTGGATTATTTGTGCAAGTCTACAACCAGGTGTGCGCTCCCGTCGTTGCTGACATTCAGGGTGCTTTCGATTCCCATTGGCAAGGTTAGGTTTTCGGTGCCGATATGCCCAAATTTGGCATGGAAACATACGGGGTAATCGTATTCCTGCACAGCATCCCATACAATCTCTTCGGCAGTGCTTCCAAAAGGCACCGTGTTGTCGTGCATATCGCTCATTTCTCCCACAATCAGCCCTCGCAGCCGTTCCAGTCGTCCGGCACGCTTAAGGGCCATTATCATCCGGTCTATGTGGTAGAGATACTCGTCCAGGTCCTCTATCATCAGTATCTTACCAGTGGTGTCAATGTCGGAGTTGGATCCGAGCAGACTATAGAGTATCGACAAGTTGCCACCCACTATAGGGGCTGTGGCATTACCTGCGTTGCCTATCTGACAAGGGGCCGACAGTTGGTAAGAGAGGGTAGTGCCGAACAGGGCATCGTGTAGCGAATGGATGGCAGGATAGTCGGTTTGGACAGCATCGTCGGGGATATTGATGGGCATGATGGCATGCATGGTGGGGATACCCCATTGACGTGCTATGTGGCTGTGAAGAACAGTGACGTCGCTGTATCCTACCACCCATTTTGGGCGATGGACAAAACGGGTGAAATCAATACGGTCGATGATGCGTACTGTGCCGTAGCCACCACGGGCACAGAATACGGCACGTATGCTGTCGTCGTCAAGCGCCTGTTGCAGCATTTGTGCGCGCTGACTGTCGTTTCCGGCCATTTGGTGACATTCGTTGTAAAGGCCGTTGGGCTCCACAACCTGTAATCCCCACGACTGTAGCAACCGGATGGCCGGCGTCATTTCTTGGCGGCTCACCTTGCGTGCTGTGGCAACGATGGCTACGCGGTCGCCTTGCTGCAAAAACTGCGGATGGTTCATGATTCGGAATTATTGAGAGAAAGGGGATGTCTTGATGATAATTTGCTCTTAAAAAAACGCTTGCAGATGTCTTTTATTGCGTTGTCTTTGCAAAGATGTGTGCATCAGTGTGTTTTGTATGCTTGTGATATTAAAATGGATAAAAAGAGGGTGGTATCGTGTCTTATTCCATCGAAAAATCGTATATTTGCATTTTCTTTGACAAGACATAATTAAACAAACAAGAACTTACAAACCAAAACAATAAAATGACTCTACGTGAAATAGCCAAATTGCTTGATGCCACGGTTGCCTTGGGCGAGGAGCGGCTGGATGAAGATGTGGAATTT
>CACXCY010000206.1 GCA_902766265.1 uncultured Bacteroidota bacterium | reverse complement strand
GGCAGGAGTGTTGTCCTTCTCGCCGCAGGCGACCATTGCCGTCATCGCGAAGGCGACCATCAGTATCGAGAGTGTTTTCTTCATGTTGTTGTCCCTTTATCTATTGATATATTCCTTTTATTATAGTGCGAACCGACCCTTGCCGGTCATTCCTTTCCCATGTCCCCGCCACGGGAGCCACGCCTGCGCGGCGCCGACGAGGGTTATTTCAGGTTGCCCATCAGGAGCTTCATCGTCTTGCGGGCCGGCTTGTGCTCGTAGAGAACCTGGTAGATGGCCTGCTCGATGGGCATCTCCACGCACAGCTCGCGACGCATCTTCTCCACGCCCTTGATGGCATAGTAGCCCTCCGCCACCATGTTCATCTCCTGCTGGGCGGTCTTGACGCTGTATCCGCGCCCGACCATCTGCCCGAAAGTGCGGTTGCGGCTGAACTGCGAGTAGCACGTCACCAGCAAGTCGCCCAGGAAAGCAAACTGCGCAATCATGTGGGCGTCGAGCGAAGCGTAATGCTGCAGGAACTCATAGCCCTCCAGCACCGCGTCGGCAATCAGCACAGCGATGGGGTTGTCGCCATAACCCAGCCCGTGGCACATGCCCACGCCGATAGCGTAGATGTTCTTCATCACGGTGCTGTACTGCAAGGCGCGGATGTCGGGCGAATAGACCGTCTTCACGTAGTAGCAGTTCAACATTTGCCTCACCTCGTTGGCCAGCCGCTCGTTGTCCGACGCCACCGTGAGGTAGGTCAGCTGCTGACGTGCGGCCTCCTCGGCGTGCGACGGCCCGCTCACCACGGTCATCTGGCTGTAAGGCACGCCGTGGCACGTGTGCAGGTACTCGGTCAGAATCTGGTTCGTCTCGGGGATGAGACCCTTGGTGGCGCAATGGAAGCGCTTCGCCTGCATCACCTCCGCAGGGATGTCCTTCAACGCATTGTAGACAAATGCAGAAGGAATGACGATGAAGATGTCGTCCGACTGCTCCACCGTCTCCCTGACCTCCTCGCCGAGACGGATGCGGTTGGTGTCGATCAGCGCCTCACGGAGGTAGAAGATGTTGTGGTGTTCGGCCAGGAGTCCCTCGCGCACCTCAGGTTCGCGCACCCACCAGTTGACGGTGTGTTCCTCGTCTTCCAATAGTATCTTGATGATGGCCGTAGCCCAGCTACCGCTGCCTAAAAGTCCTATCATAGTTTGTCGGCATTCATGGCGGCAGGAGGAGCGCGGGAGGCCGTGACTGCAAGCGGCTCGCCGAAATGTTAAAAACACTCCTCTTGCCTTGGGTTCTTGTTCTTTTGAGGGTGCAAAGTTACAAAAATATCGCCAACTTGAAGAAATATTCGTATCTTTGTAGTCCTGAAAGCGTTTCGCAGCGCTCCCGCAGAGATATTATGTTACTGACTTTAGGAAAAATACGCAATCTTCCCCTCCTGGCAGTTTTAACATTTGCCGTGGTGGCTCCCCGTGTCGTTTGGGCGCAATTTGTGGTCGACACGAGCGAGATTTCCATAGCCAAAGGCAGCTTGCTGATTAGCGAGATACTCTTCAATCCCGAAGGCGACGGTGCCGACTACGTGGAGCTCTACAACGCTACCTCCGACTCAATATCACTACAGGGCGTCAACCTGGTGCGGTGGACCGACGGAGCCCTGCACCGTTTCCACGCCTTGCCGGCCCACAGCGTGCCCCCATACGACTACGTCTGCCTCACTACCGACGCTGCCGATGTGCGGGCTCACTTCACTGTGCGCCACCCCGACAAGCTGGTCGAGCTCCCATCCATGCCACCCTATTACAACACCTCGGGCACTGTCATCGTGGCGCTCGACGACAGCACCATAATCGACCGCTTCGACTATACGGAAACCATGCACAGCCCCATGCTGCGCAGCGTGGAGGGCGTATCCCTGGAACGGCGTTCCTTCTTTATTGAGACGCAACAGCCCTCCAACTGGTCGTCGGCGGCCTCCACTGCGGGCTACGGCACACCGACCGCCCGTAATTCACAGAGCGCCGAGTTCCTCTATGTGACTGACGATTTCACCCTGAACACCGACCTCATATCGCCCGACAACGACGGTTACAACGACTGGCTGGACATCACCTATCGTTTGAGCGACAGCCATCTGCACGCCAGCATCATCATCTACGACATCACTGGCCATGCGGTGCGCCACCTGATGAGCAATGCCTTGCTCGGCACCGAGGGCACCGTGTCGTGGGACGGCCTCGACGACAGAGGACACCGCTGTCCCCGTGGCAGCTATGTGGTACTCATCGATGTGTGCGACGCCAATGGACGCTGCCAGCGGAGCAAACGCAGCGTGAATGTGTACTGACCTTCGGCCTGCCGACATATCAATATTGAATCAATCAAACATAAAACATCAACAACAATATGCAAAAAGAATTGGAAAACCTGAAGCCAGCCAGCGTGTGGCGCTTCTTCGGCGAGATTATGAACATTCCACGTCCCTCCAAGCACGAAGAGAAGATTTCGGCCTATCTGCAGCAGTTCGGTCACGACCGTGGCCTTGAGACCATCAGCGACCCGCTGGGCAACGTGCTGATCCGCAAACCCGCGCACCCCGGCTATGAACACGCTCCCAAAGTATGCCTCCAGGCACACATGGACATGGTCTGCGAGAAAAACGGCGACAAACAGTTTGACTTCATGAAGGACGCCATCCAGCCCGTGCTCGACGGTGAATGGCTCACTGCCGACGGCACTACCCTTGGCGCCGACGACGGCATTGGTGTGGCCGCAATCATGGCCATACTGGACGACAAGAGCATTGAGCATGGTCCACTGGAAGCACTCTTCACCGTCGACGAAGAAACGGGGCTAACTGGGGCCAACGGTCTCAGCACCGACTGGCTGCAAAGCGACATACTGCTCAATTTCGACGATGAAGATGAAGGAGAATACTGCATCGGTTGCGCTGGCGGCATCGACACCACGGTAGCCATAGACTATCGCCAAGTACCCGTCATGCCTGGCACAAAAGCATTCAAGATTAGCGTTTCCGGACTCAAAGGGGGACATTCGGGCGACGACATCAACAAAGGTCTTGCTTGCGCCAACAAGCTGCTCAACCGCATCCTGTGGAATGGTACCGACCAAGAGGACACCCCACGCTTGGGATTGCGTCTTTCATCCATCGATGGCGGCAACCTGCGCAATGCCATTGCCCGTGAGGCACACGCCGTTGTGACCGTGCCCGACGCTAACGCAGAAGCATTGCAGCAGATGGTGGCCGACTATGCCAACGCCATCCGCTTTGAATTCCGCTCCACCGAGCCCAATATGCAAATCGCCATCGAGCCCGTGGCTATGCCTCAGTCGCTCATCGACATCGAGACACAGCGCCATCTGGTCAACGTCCTCTACGCCGTAGCCCATGGGGTGCTGGCCATGAGCCGTGAAATACCCAACTTTGTAGAGACCTCCACCAACCTTGCTTCTGTCAAGATGGACGACCGACAGATACACATCGCCACCAGCCAGCGCAGTTCGGTCGAGAGCGCCAAGATGGCGGCAGCCCAGAAGATTGAAGCTACATTCCGTACGATAGGCGCCCACGTGTCCCATGGCGACGGTTACCCCGGCTGGACACCCAACCCCGACAGCCGTGTGCTCAAAGTAGGTGTCGATGTATATAAGAAAATGTATGGCAAGGAGCCCATCGTGCGTGCCATCCATGCAGGTCTTGAATGTGGTCTCATCGGCGAGAAGTACCCCAAGATGGACATGATTAGCTACGGTCCCACACTGCGCGGTGTCCACAGTCCCGACGAGAAGATTGAAATCAAAACCGTCGAGATGTTCTGGAACCAGACCCTTGAAATCCTACGCCAACTGAAATAGATTGTGTACGGAACGGCAACTTCTCCTGACGCGAAAGTCGGCACGAATTAGTGCAAATCGCTCCTAAGAACACAGTCGTTTGCCCTCCAAGACTAGACAACACGGAGAATAGTCATTCTTTGAAGCACCTATTGGTCAAACTTTTACAAGAACAAATGCAAATATTGGCAATATTTTCATTGCCGTTCCCGACAAAAAGTGTATTTTTGCACCCGTTATTAACCTCAAAAAAAAGAAATAAAATGGCTTACAAAATCACAGACTCCTGCGCTGCTTGCGGAACCTGCATCAGCGAATGCCCCGTCGGAGCTATTTCCGAAGGCGACATCTACAAAATCGACCCCGATACCTGCGCCAGCTGCGGTACCTGCGCTGACGTGTGCCCCACCGGCGCTATCGTCGAAGCTTAAACCTATACGAGCCACCTGTTGGCTCTTGTCGCGGAAGCGATGCCGGCACGATGCCGCTTGAACATAAGCCACGCACCTGCCGCCATACGCTGACACAACAACACCGCCGCCTCATCGTTGGTGATTATCCACCCAGACGAAGGCGGCGGTGGCTTTTTGTCCTGTGGCAGCTACTGCCCCGCATCCGTTCTCACCTTAGAGTGAAGACAGCTGTCGTGGCAACCGCCGCTACATGAAGGACATCCCTCGCAACCCTCCCCTCCTCTTCTCAGACGACGGACAATCCGACGGACAGCCAATGCAATGACCGTGACGATGACAAGTATAACTATGGCAAGCTGCATCAATCAAGGGGTTAAAAGCATTGCAATCTGGTAGAATCCCGTGGAGGCCACCCAGGCCAGCACCGTTGTGTACAATACAGTAAGTAGCGCCCATCGCCACTTGCCGCTTTCGTTCTTGATAGCTATGATGGTGGAGATACAAGGCATGTAGAGCAATACGAAGATGAGCATGCTGGCGGCAGAGAGGGGCGTCATGTGGCCACGCACAAGCTGCGAGATACGGATGGCATCGTCGTCCTCCAGTGTGGAGGCATCACCTTCTTCGCTGGCGTAGAGCACTCCCATGGTGGAGGCCACCACCTCCTTGGCTGCCGTGCCTGCCAGCAGCGACACACTCTGTCGCCAGTCGAAGCCGCAGGGCCGCATCACCGGCTCTACCCCTTTGCCAATCCGTCCGAGATAGCTCTGCTCCAACTGCTCGCCGGCAGAGGCATAGTCGTCGTGATGGGGAAAATAGCCCAAGGCCCACACGATGACGGCGGCACCGAGGATAATGGTGCCCATCTTCTTCAGGTACTCCTTGCCTTTCTCCCATGTGTGACGCAGCACTGAACGCATCGTCGGCAAACGGTAGGGCGGCAACTCCATGACGAAAGGAAGGGCCTCACCCTTTACCACACGCCGGCTGAAAAGCTTGGCCATCAGCACTGCCATCACCATTCCCACGGCGTAGAGCCCCGTGAGGATAAGGGCGGCGTGGCGGCTGAAGAAAGCGCCAATGATAATCATATAGGTGGGGATGCGTGCCGAGCAGCTCATCATCGGGATGACCAGCATGGTGAGCAGACGGCTCTTGCGGTCCTCGATGGTACGTGTGGCCATGATGGCGGGCACGTTGCAGCCAAAGCCCATAATCATAGGTATAAAGCTCTTGCCGTGAAGCCCCATCTTGTGCATCAGCTTGTCCATGATGAAAGCCGCCCGCGCCATGTAACCGCTGTCCTCCATAAAGGAGATGAAGAGGTAAAGTATGAGTATGTTGGGCAGGAAGACTATCACGCTGCCCACGCCGCTGATGACACCGTCTACCAGCAGGCTGCGCAGGGGTCCTTCGGCCATGTGCCGTCCCACCAGGTCGCCTATCCAGGAGAAAAGCATGTCGATCCATTCCATCGGATAGTTGCCCAGGGCGAAGGTGCAGAAGAAGGTGAGGAACATAAACACCAGAAAGATGGGGTAGCCGAGCCAGCGGTGGGTGACCACGGCGTCCAGCTTGTCGGTGAGCACATGGTTCCGGCGTTGCTCGTTGGCTTCATACACCTCGGCAAGGGCGCCGCGGATGAATCCGTATTTGGCGTCGGTGACGGCACTCTCGATGTCCTCGCCGGTGTGCTTCTGGTATTCGTCGGAGATTTCCTCCCTCAAGCGGTTGATGCTGCCGTCGTCGTCTTTCCTCTCCACGTACTCGATCATCTGGCTGTCGTTCTCGAGCAGCTTGATGCTGAGGAAACGTGTCGACAGCTCGTCGCTGAATCCGTGGTTGTACAACTCGGTGCGCATCCTGCCGATGCGTTGCTCCAGGAGCTTGCCATGGTTCACATGGATGTGGCGCACATGGCGTTCGCGGCCTTCGAAGACGTCGATGATGGTATCGAAGAGGGTGCCGATGCCCTGCCCGTTGCGCCCCGTGGTGGGGACGATGGGTATGCCGAGCAACGTGGAGAGCTGCTCGATGTCCAGTTTGTCGCCGCTCTTCTTCAACTCGTCGCTCATGTTCAGCGCCATCACGATGGTGAGGTCCATGTCGATGAGCTGCGTGGTGAGGTAGAGGTTGCGCTCGAGGTTGGTGCCGTCGACCACGTTGAGGATAATGTCGGGCGGTGTCT
>CACXCY010000205.1 GCA_902766265.1 uncultured Bacteroidota bacterium | reverse complement strand
GATGATGAAATAGAAACAATAACAGCAAATATATAAGTCATGATGAAGAATCCAAAGAAGGTATTAATGAAATTCGTCCAATCGTATCGTCATTCGACGGTACCCCGCTGGATTATCTTAATGGCTGATATGTCAATGTTCGTTGTGGCCTTTGTGTTGGCCCGGGCATTGAGTAGAGGAACGTTCTTCGGTGCCTATCAGTTGGTGGAACTCTGTATAGGCGCAGCGTTGACGCTTCTCTGCTTCTTGCTGTTTGGCACCTATCGCGGCATCATCCGTCACTCAGGTTTGAACGACATTTTCAATATTGTTATCTCCTGTATAGTGCCACTGGTTGTCTTGTGGGGGTGCAACTATGTGAACAACAATTGGCATATATTGCCACCCGACTGCTTGATGTCTTATCGTGAATCGACGATGTTGTACGCTATGCTGATCTGTATGATGGTTATGTCACGGTTGGCAGCTCAACGTTTCTATAATGACTATTTCAGACATCATCGGATAGAGCGTCGCGTGGTTATCTATGGCGCAGGTGCGGCAGGCGTGATTACCTACAATGCCCTTATGCAGGATCAGATATACGAGTACAAGGTGGTTGCGTTTATTGATGACGATGTGATGAAACTGGGACAGCATCTCAACGGTGTGCCGGTGCTGGGCTATCGTACGGTGTTGAGCCCTAAGTTCATCAAGAAAAAACAGGTGAAGCAGTTGATCATTGCCATTCCGTCTATCCGTCTGATTCAGAAGCGCGCCATTTCCAACAAGGCGTTGGATTTGGGGTTGGAGGTGAAATCGGTGCCCCATATCAATACATGGATTGACGGTTCGTTCGGTGTCAACCAGTTGGAGAGTGCCAAGATTGAAGACTTGCTGGAGCGTGAGAGCATCAAGCTGGACAACTCAAATGTGCGTCGGGAAGTGGAAGGCAAAGTGGTTCTGGTGACAGGTGCCGCAGGCAGCATAGGCAGCGAAATCTGTCGTCAGTTGCTCCGATACGACATTGCCAAAGTGGTGATGCTTGACCAGGCAGAGTCGCCGATGTACGATCTGCAGTTTGAGTTGCGCAATACGGAGCAGTTCAAAGGGGTGTTGTCCAAGATGGAGTTTGTTATCGCCAATGTGAAGGACAAAGCTCGCATCGAAGAGGTATTCAATATGTATCATCCTCAGCTGGTGTATCATGCGGCGGCCTACAAGCATGTGCCCTTTATGGAGGAGAATCCCTATGAGGCGGTCTATGTCAACGTGTTTGGCACCAAGAATTTGGCTGACTTGGCTATCAAATATGGTACGGAGAAGTTTGTCATGATTTCGACCGACAAGGCGGTGAATCCCACCAATGTGATGGGTGCCACGAAGCGTATGGCTGAAATCTACACGCAGAGCCATTCCACGGAGAAGACCCATTTCATCACCACTCGTTTCGGTAATGTGTTGGGCAGCAATGGAAGTGTTATCCCGTTGTTCAAGAAGCAATTGGCCGCTGGCGGCCCGTTGACGGTGACGCACAAAGACATCACCCGCTACTTTATGACTATCCCTGAGGCATGCACTCTGGTGCTTGAGGCGGGTGCCATCGGTGCGGGCAGCGACATCTTTGTGTTCGACATGGGGCATCCTGTCAAGATATACGACTTGGCTCGCAAGATGATACAGCTGAGCGGACTGAAGAATATAGAAATCAAGGAAATCGGCCTTCGTCCAGGTGAGAAACTCTACGAGGAACTTCTGGCCACCAAGGAGAATACCATCCCCACGCGCCACCCCAAGATTATGCACGCCAAAGTGCGCCAATACTCCGTCGCCGATGTCGACAAGGAGTATGAGAAGCTGTGGGACGAGTTGGAGACCTTGGACGATATGCGCATTGTGGCTAAGATGAAGGAGATAGTCCCCGAGTTTGTCAGTAACAACAGCGTCTATTGTCAGCTCGACCATGCTGGCGACATAGGCAACGCATAGCAGCTTTAGGTGACGTTCGCCGTTCCCTCGCAGCCATCTTTAGCATCCACATTCTCTGCTCGCAAGGATTATTAAAATTGGTAAGTATTACTTCGACAATTGGTGCAGCACCAATTTTTTGGGGGTATACATTATAATATCGGGTGCAGGGAGCGCTTGGCAAAAAGTTAGCGGAATATTGCTGTTGTATCAAATAAAAGTTGTATCTTTACACTCCGTTTGAGAGTTTGAAGTGAGGGCGGATTCTTTTGTAATGCACTGAAAAGATATTTGTTATGAAAGAGTGCGCGTTGCTGGTGAAACATCTTTTTACAACCAGCGACAGCCCTCGGGCAGGCGGAAAGAATATCGGTTTGAAAAATAAAGCGATGGAAAACAACATAAAAATCAGCGAAGACGTTTATTGGGTAGGTGCCAGCGACCGCAGCATCACCCTGTTTGAGAACGTGCTTCCCATTCCTCGGGGAGTGTCCTACAACAACTATCTGGTACTTGACGAGAAAACCACCCTGTTCGACACTGCCGACCATGCAGTCGGACGCCAATTCTTTGAGAATATAGCAGCTGCTCTGAACGGCCGTCGTCTGGATTATGTCGTTGTGCAGCACATGGAACCCGACCACTGCGCCACGCTGGAAGAGCTGCTGGTGCGTTATCCCGAGGTCATCATTGTCACCAACTCCAAGGCCGTGCAGATGATTACGCAGTTCTTCGAGTTGGATTTGGTCGACCGCGTGCAGCTTGTTGCCGAAGGCGATACCCTCACCACGGGTCGACACACCTTCACTTTCGTGATGGCTCCCATGGTCCACTGGCCTGAGGTGATGCTGACATACGACAGCACCGACCATCTGCTTTTCAGTGCCGATGCTTTTGGTACTTTCGGAGCGTTGAACGGCAACATCTTTGCAGATGAGGTGAACTACACCACTGAATGGGTGGACGATATGCGGCGCTACTACACCAACATCGTGGGTAAGTATGGCGTGCAGGTGCAAGCGACGCTCAAGAAAGCCCAGTCGCTTGACATCCGGACCATCTGTCCGTTGCATGGCCCCATCATCCGCACAGCTGGCGACATCGACTTTATCCTTGACAAATATAGCAAATGGAGCGCTTACGAGCCCGAAGAGAAGGGCGTGATGATTGCCTACGGCTCCATGTATGGCGACACCGAAGCGGCGATGAACAAGATGGCTGCTCTGTTGGCTGCCCGTGGGGTGAAGCATATCGCCATGTACGATGTGGCGCGTACCGACGAGACGCTGCTCGTGGCTGAGGCCTTCCGCTGGAGTCATATTGTCCTGGCTGCACCGACCTATACCAATGGCCTGTACGGTCCGATGGAGCATTTCCTGAACGACTTGAAGAGTCACAACCTGCAGAACCGCAGCTGGTGCATCATTGAAAACGGCAGCTGGGCACCTGTGAGCGGCAAGCTGATGCGTGCTATCGTAGAGCCGTTGAAGGGTTCTCGCTTTGTCAACACTGCCCTTGAAGCACGCCAAAACGAGGCAGGGCAGACACTGACGGTGGACATGACGCTCAAATCCTCCATGAAGGCCAGTCAATTGCCCCAGATGGAACAGCTTGTCGATGCTATCGCTGTCGAAGTGGCTGGTCAACAGAAGGAAGAGGTGGCTATGGGTAATGTCGACCCCAAGACCATATTCCGCATTAGCTACGGACTTTATGTGCTCACCGCCCGTGAAGGAGATAAGGACAACGGCTGTATCATCAACACCGCCGTCCAGCTGACCAGCACCCCATTGCAGATAATGATATCGGTCAACAAGAGCAACCTGACGCACGACATGGTGCTCAGCACAGGCAAATTCAACCTCTCGCTGCTCACCGAGCAAACCCCGATGAATGTTATCCAGCATTTTGGCTTCCAGAGCGGGCGTACGGTCAATAAGTTTGCCGACTGCGAGAGCGAACATCGCAGTGTCAACGGGCTGCTGTATGTGCCTAAATACACCAACGCTTTCATCTCAGCCCATGTGATAAAGACGGTCGACGTAGGAACGCACACCATTTTTATTGCCGAAGTCACGGAGGCACAGATGCTGAGTGACGAGCATTCGCTGACCTATGCATACTATCAGGAGAACATTAAACCTAAAGTGGCAGCTACTGCTGGCAAGACCAAATGGGTGTGCAAAGTGTGTGGCTATGTGTATGAAGGCGATGAGTTGCCCGACGACTTCATCTGTCCGTGGTGCAAGCATGGCAAAGAGGACTTTGAGAAAGTGACTGGTTAAAAGTAGAATACTAATTTTAAAACAACAATATATGGATAAGTATGTATGCGACGTTTGCGGTTACGTCTATGATCCCGCAGTTGGCGACCCCGACCACGGCATCGCCCCAGGTACCAAGTTTGAAGACTTGCCGGCAGATTGGGTATGCCCCCTCTGCTCCGTGGACAAAACAAATTTCTCAAAACAATAACCATTAAATCTTTTCACTATGTTTGACAAGAAAGTAGCTAAGCTTCTCAATCAGCAAATCAACAAAGAACTCTATTCGGGTTATCTGTACCTGGATATGAACAACTATTTTCAGGCCCGTGGTCTTGACGGCTTTGCCAACTGGTACTATATCCAGGCACAGGAAGAGCGTGACCATGCCATGTTGTTCTATCAGTACATGCAGAACAACGATCTGAAAGTAACCCTCGGTGCTATCGACAAGCCCGATAAGAAGTTCAAACGCGACATGGACGTGCTGAAAGCAGGTCTTGAACACGAGCAATATGTCACCCAACTCATCAACGACATCTATGCCGAGGCCAACAGAGCAAAGGATTTCCGCACGATGCAGTTCCTTGATTGGTTCATCAAAGAGCAGGGCGAAGAAGAGACCAATGCCCGTGACATGATTTCCAAGATGGAACTCTTCGGCTCCGACCCCAAAGGTCTATATATGCTCAATCAGGAACTCAAAGCCCGCGTCTACAGCGCCCCCAGCTTGGTTCTTTAAGACGACAGTCAGTACTCATAGTAAAATAATAATCAATAAACAACAATAGAAATGACAAAGAAATTCATTTGCCCCGTTTGCGGCTATGTGTATGAAGGCGAAACCATGCCTGAAAAATGCCCCGTATGTGGCAAACCTATGCAAGAAGTTAAGGAAGACCAGATGTCATGGGCTGCCGAACATGTGGTTGGCGTAGCCAAAGGTGCCAGAGAGGACATCCTCGAAGACCTCCGTGCCAATTTCAATGGCGAATGCTGCGAAGTGGGTATGTATCTGGCTATGGCCCGTGTGGCTCATCGTGAGGGTTATCCCGAGGTGGGTCTCTATTGGGAGAAAGCCGCCTTCGAAGAGGCAGAACATGCTGCCAAGTTTGCCGAACTGCTTGGCGAAGTGGTGACAGACTCCACTGCTACCAACCTGAAAATGCGTATCGACGCCGAGAACGGTGCCACTGCAGGCAAGACTGATCTGGCTCGTCGTGCTAAAGAGTTGGGTCTCGATGCCATTCACGATACTGTCCATGAGATGGCTCGCGACGAAGCCCGTCACGGCAAGGCTCTGGCTGGTCTCTATAAACGTTACTTCGAGAATAAGTAACAACAGCAAGACCTATATGGTAAAGGTGCCCCGAACAGGGCACCTTTTTTTGTCTATTTTGCAAAAACTTTGTACTTTTGCAGTCAACATTATTTATGTAAATATCATTAAATATGTGTGGAATAGTAGGTTATATTGGAGAGCAAGAGGCGTATCCTATTTTAATCAAAGGATTGCATCGTCTTGAATACCGTGGTTATGACAGCGCGGGAGTCTCAATGATAAACAAGAATGGGGACCTTTCGGTGTACAAGGCCAAGGGCAAGGTGTCGGACCTTGAGGCGGCTGTCAGCGACAAAGACGTAAGCGGTACCATCGGTATTGCACACACCCGTTGGGCAACACATGGTGAACCCAATGCTACCAATGCCCATCCCCACTATTCCCAATCGAAGAACCTGGCGCTCGTACACAACGGAATTATCGAGAATTACAAGTCGCTCCGCAAGCAACTCGAGAAGCACCACATGAATTTTGTCAGCGACACCGATACGGAGGTGTTGGTGCAGCTTATCGAATATTTGCAGGAGAAGCACAACAGCGACCTCTATACCGCCGTGCAGCGTGCGTTGAAGAACGTTATCGGTGCCTACGCCATCGCCGTCCTCGACCAACGTCATCCCGATGTGCTTATCGCTGCCCGCAAAAGCAGTCCGCTTATCATAGGCATCGGGCAGAACAACGACAAGAAAGCTGGTCAGGCAGAGTTCTTCCTCGGTAGCGATGCCTCCCCTATCATTGAATATACCAATCAGGTGGTTTATCTCAAGGATGAGGAAATAGCCTATATGGATCGTGCCGGCAACTTGCGTATCACCAATCTCTCCAATGTGGAGCAGACACCTGATATGCAGACGTTGCAGATGAACCTTGACGAATTGGAGAAGGGTGGGTATAGCCACTTTATGCTCAAGGAAATCTTCGAGCAACCCAACGCTCTGCGCACCTGTATCCGTGGGCGTCTCAACATAGAAAACAAAGACGTCCTTCTCAGCGGCATTATTGACCACAAGGAGCGTTTCCTCCGTGCACGTCGCATTATTATCTGTGCCTGTGGCACTTCGTGGCATTCGGCTCTGATAGGTAAATATTTCATCGAAGAGGCCGCCCAGATACCGGTGGAGGTGGAGTACGCTTCGGAGTTCCGCTACCGTAACCCTGTGATCACCTCCGATGATATTGTCATCGCCGTATCCCAGTCGGGCGAGACAGCCGATACTCTGGCAGCCATACAGTTGGCTAAGAGCAAGGGGGCTTTCATCTACGGTATCTGCAATGTTATCGGCTCATCCATAGCCCGAGCCACCGATAGTGGCACTTATCTCCATGTGGGTCCCGAAATCGGCGTGGCCTCGACAAAGGCGTTCACCGGTCAGGTGATTACTCTCGTGATGCTGGGTCTCGCCATAGCCAAGGAGAAGAAAAGTCTCTCTGCCGACATGTTCCACATGCTGGTGGATGAACTGCTGATGATTCCCGACAAGATGCAGTGGACCCTCGACCACAATAAAGACATTGCCGCCTTCTCGCAAATGTTCACCTACGCCAAGAATTTCATCTATCTCGGTCGAGGATACAACTATCCGGTAGCTCTGGAAGGTGCTCTGAAACTGAAGGAAATATCGTACATCCATGCCGAAGGGTATCCCGCTGCCGAGATGAAGCACGGCCCCATTGCGCTGGTTGACGAGGAAATGCCTGTCGTTGTCATCGCCCCCAAACGGGGTATGTACGACAAGATTGTCAGCAATATCCAGGAAATCAAATCGCGGAAAGGAAAGATTATCTCCGTTGTCACCGAGGGCGACACTGTTGTCAAAGGCATGTCAGACCACTGCTTTGTCATCCCCGACACTCGCGACTGCTACGTGCCGCTGTTGGCGGTTATCCCGTTGCAGCTGATGTCCTACTATGTGGCTGTGGCCAAGGGCAGGGATGTAGACCAACCTCGCAACTTGGCCAAATCAGTGACTGTCGAATAGACGGTCAGTTCTCAAGATGCTCTTTACGGAGCAGGTCGTTGACTGTCTTGACAGGGTTGAAGGTGGCGAGAGGCACCTCCACGAAGACGGTTGTCCAGTCTGCCATAGCCCCGTTCCAAAGCCCAGGTAACTCCTGTGATTTCAAGGTGAAAGCACCTTTGGTCTTCTTGGAGATGAATCCTGTGTTGTGGTCAACGTATTGGCGCAAGTCGAATCGGCGTCCCCGATAGTCTTTGGTGGCGCAGACCAGATCCACAGGGTTAAAGTGGGTGGCGCTGTTCAGGATGGCCTCCTGTTGTGGGTCTTTACGGTTGATTTGTGCTGTCTCGACTATTTGTAAGCTCTTGATTCCTTGTGTATTCTTGGTAAAGAACGGCCCGCCTCCGGGCTCGCCTTGGTTTTTCACCATACCGCAAACGCGCATGGGACGGTTGAGTTTGGTGTGGAGCAGGGCAATGCGGTCGGGAAGGGGTAGCGTTGCGGTATCGGGCAGGTCGATGTGCAGGCGTGTGCGGGCAAAGGTTTCCATCTCATTCAGCTGAGAGGGGGTGGTGACACCATTCTTCGCCATCTTGTCGAGAGTATGGAGATAGGCAAACGTCTGCTGCTGGAGGTCGAGGAGCATACCGGCGAGAACCTTCTTATAGATGACAGTGGTGTGTTTCATCCAGTCGGGCACCACGTTGTCGATGTTCTTGATAAAGATGATGTCGGCCCGTTGCTCGTTAAGATTCTCAATCAAAGCGCCGTGTCCGCCGGGACGGAAGCAAAGGCGACCGTCGTCCTCGCGCACAGGAACGTTGTATTCGTCAACGGCAATGGTGTCGGTGTAGTGGCGTTGTTCCGAGAACGTGATATGGAGGGTGATGCCGAAGCTGCTCTCGTAGTAACGTTTCACCTCTGCCACTTTCTTGCGGAACAGGGGGCGGTGTTCAGGTGAGACGGTGAAATGGATGTGCACAGAGTCGTCACCGCAACGTGCGTATTCGGCACCCTCGACGATGTGTTCCTCGAGGGCTGTGCGTTGGACATCGCCGTATTTGTGGAATTTCAGCAGGGCTTTGGGCAGCATGCCGTAGCCGAGATATTGCTCTTTCAGGAGGAAGTTGATAACAGTGGCGTAGTCGCCCCGTTCCATATAGTCGCCAAAGTCCAGCGAGGAACGTTTCATGCAGTTGTGCAGGTCGTCGAAGAAAGCGAAGGAGCGTATATGTTGCAGGAACTCCTTGACGCTGGGATATTCGTTTGCCAGGTTGTTGTCGACGCCGAAATAGGTGGAGGAGAATGCGTAGAGGTCTTTGAACATGCGCGTTGCAGCACCTGATGCGGGCACAAACTTTAATATGCGGCGTCCCTGCGACAGCTGGGCATACAGGTCGGCATAATGGGCAATGGTATCGTCGGTCATGCGCACGATACCCCCGTTCTCCACGGTGGCGGCTTCAAGCAATTGGATTTTGGGAAATCCGTTGTGGAAATTCGCCAATTGATGTTCCACCATGTCGGTAGAAATGCCTAAAGCGGCGATTTGTTTCAAATCGTCGCCAGAAAATGAGTGACTCATTGCACAGAGAGTTTTTGTTTACTATTACCGGCGTATGCGGTTTACCTCGGCACTTACGTTGACGGTCACCTCCACGGTCTCGCCTTCTTTCAGGCGGACGGTGTT
>CACXCY010000204.1 GCA_902766265.1 uncultured Bacteroidota bacterium | reverse complement strand
AGTTGTTCTCCATGGTGTTGTTGTGCTTTTAAGTTCGGTGCAAAGGTACGCAAAAAAAAGCGTATGGCGCGTTTTTTATGATTTCGGTGAAATGTTAACGGCGAAAAAGCAGGGGCCGCGGAGCCCGGCAGGCGTTGCCGCCCGGATTGAGGGCGTTGTCATTTGGAAACATGGCGGCCACTTCATGGGGTTTCTCCTTGTGTGTTTGCGCGTACACCATGGTCTGTTTATAAATACACCATGGTCTATTTGCGCGTACACCATGGTCTATTTATGAATACACCATGGTCTATTTATGAATACACCATGGTCTATTTGTAAATACACCATGGTCTATTTGCATGCACACCATGGTGTGGAAGCATGCACACCAAGTGTGCACGGCAAAGAACGGCGTAGTTTTGCCGAGGCACGTACGACATTGTTGCCTTCGTCGCCTCACTTTCGGAGGACTCACGGGCGCGCTTCGCGGTTAAATCACGATGTAAGTAAAACAAATTCCATCAATCAAGCGTGATGGCGGCGCAGACGCATCCGCAGCAGGCGCCAGCGCACCTTGAGCCGCTCGCCCGCCAGCCCGAACCACTGCCCCAGGGCCAGGTCGCGGTCCGTCGTGGCCTGCAGGGTGAGGAAGATGCCGATGGGGAGCATCACCAAGCTGCTCACCCACATGCCCGCGGGGCTCATGGCCGACTCGCGGACGGCTTTCTCGCAGATCATGCCGATGACGTAGTAGAACACGAAGAACCCCACGCTGGCCACCAGCGGCAGCCCCAGGCCGCCCTTGCGCACGATGCTGCCGAACGGCGCGCCCACCAGGAAGAGCAGCAGGCAGGCCACCGAGAGGGTGAACTTGCGGTGCAGCTCGATGTAGTGGCGGTTGATGTAGGCGTTTTCCGACTCGATGATGTCGTTGTAGCGCTTGATTTCGTCCAGCGCCTGCACGGCCTCGCTGCGGGCGTAGTCCAGAATCCAGCGGCGGTCCTCCTCCGGCGCGCTGGCTATGCCCTTGGCGGGCAGCCACCGCTGGTCGCCCACGCCGTCCGTCGGCGCCGTCCGCGTGCGCCCGTCGGTGAGCCCCTTCAGCCGCATGTCCACCTGCCGGCCGAACTCGTCGTAGAGCCCGTCGCGGTATTTCTCCAGCCCGCTGGCGGCCTCGTCCAGCTGGCTCACGTTCATCATCTGGTAGGTGCCCTGGAACGACTCGTCGTCGCTCTTGTTGAAGGCAAACGACGAGATGTCGAACGTCAGCACCTCCTCCGCGAAGTTGACCCGCGTCAGCGGCCGGCTCAGGTAGCTGTTGCCCTCCATGGCCTCGCTGTAGTAGCAGCCGTCGTAGAGCGTGAAAATCATGTAGCGCTCGTCGGCGCTCGTCTGCATGCGGCCGCTCCTGGCCACGATGATGTTCGACTGCCCGGAGCCCTTCGTGTTGTCGAAGATGGTCACGTCGCGCAGCGTCATCCCGTCGGCATCCTTGCCGTCCACGCGGATCACATAGCCGTCAATCTCCGTGTAGTACTCGCTCGGACGTATGTTGATGGCGGGCTTCTTGCGCGTCACGTCGTAGAGGATGGTGCGGTACTTCAGCATAGCCGCCGGCATCACATTGTTGGCAAAGTAGAAGCCCACCCCCGTCAGCAGCAGCGCCACGAAAGTCATCGGCATCATCACGCGCCGCAGCGAGATGCCGCCGGCCTTCATCGCCACCAGCTCGTATTTCTCCCCGAAGTTGCCCATCGTCATAATCGACGCGAAGAGCACCGAGATAGGCAGCGCCATAGGCACGAAAGTGGCCGAGGCGTAGAACAGCAGCTCCGCGATGATGCGGAACTCCAGACCCTTGCCCACCAGGTCGTCGATGTACTTCCACACAAACTGCATCAGCAGCACGAACACCGCAATGGCGAAAGTGAGCAGCAGCGGCCCCAGAAAGGATTTCAGTATGAGTTTGTCAATCTTGCGCATGGAAGAGTGTCGCTAGACAGTGGGTACTTGGACAAAGGTAGTGTTGCCGTCGGATGCCAGGGATTAGAACAGATGCCGCAGCCAGCGCCACAGGTCGTTGCCGTTGGCCAGCACCAGCAGGCCGAGGAGCAGCACCATGCCGGCCGTCTGCGCCACCTCGAGGAAGCGGTCGCTCGGCTTGCGGCGTGTCACAATCTCCCACAGCGTGAAGAGGATGTGCCCGCCGTCAAGCCCCGGGATGGGGATGATGTTCATAAAAGCCAGGATGATGGCCAGGAAAGCCGTGATGCCCCAGAAGCTCTGCCAGTCCCAATGCTTGGGGAACAAGCTGCCCAGCGTGCCGAAACCGCCCAAGCTCTGCGCCCCCTCCTTGGTGAAGAGGAGCTTGAGCGAGGAGACATACTTGGTCAGCGTCTCCCAGCCGAACCCGATACCGGCGGGGATGGCCTGGAGGAACGTGTAGTCATTGTGTATGACGTCGAAGACCTCTTCGGGCGATTTGAGCATCACGCCCAGCTTGCCGTCGCTGCCCAGCGTCAGCGTCACCTCGTGGTAATTGGCCGGGCGAACCACAGCGTCGGAATTCCCGTCGGCAGCAGCCAGGAGCGTGTCGGTCGTGGCCATGGTGTCGGTTGTCGCGGCAAGGGTGGCCGGCGTTGTGTCGGTTGTCGCGGCGAGGGCGGCCAGCGTGGTGTCTTCGTCGCGGAGGAAGCCCACGGTAATCTCCTTGCCCTTGTTGGCAGCCAGGGCGGCAGAGATGGCGGTAAAGGTCTGACAGTCCTCACCGTTGATGCTGACCACGCGGTCGCCAATCTCCATACCCTGTTGCTGGGCGATGCTGCCTGCTTGGAACTCTTTGACCACAAAAGGCATGCGCACACCCATAATCTCACGGGGATTCTCGCGCAGTATCTTGGACTGCAGGTCGTCGCTGAGCTGGAGAGTGTCGAAGGCGTCGGCACGTTTCACGACCACGGTCTTTGGATTGTCGAGCAGGATATGCTGCTGCGTCATGGCAAAGTCGGTGGCCTCCTGGCCGTCGATGCTCCAGATGATGTCACCGTTCTGGAACCCCTCGTCGAGCAGTATTTGGTGGTATTCGTAGCCCAGCTCCGCGTTGCGCAAGGGGAGCTCGTCCTTGCCCCAGTGGGCGAAGATGCAGGTGTAGATAAGCAGGGCGCTAAGGAAGTTGACCAGCACGCCACCGCCGATGATGCAGAGGCGTTGCCAGCCCTTCTTGGTGCGGTATTCCCAGGGTTGCGGAGTGGTGGCCAGCTGGTCGGTGCCTTTGGTCTCGTCAATCATGCCAGCGATGTCGCAATAGCCGCCCAGCGGTATCCAGCCGATACCCCACAGGGTGTTGTCGGGGTCTTTCATCTCCCACTGCTCTTTGGGCTTGTCGGGATCCTGGATGTACCAGGAGTCGGGTGTCTCGTCATTGAAGAAGAGGAAATGCCATTTGCCGTCAAACTTCTTGGCCTTCAGAATGGAGAACTTCCAGTTGAAGAAAAGGTAGAAGCGGCGCACGCGTGTATGGAACAGCTTGGCGAAGCCGAGGTGCCCCAGTTCATGGGTGATGACCAAGAGGGACAAGCTGAGCAAGAGGGCTATAATCTTCATAGTGTCGGGTTCTTGTTAGGTGTGGTGCCGGACGGCGATGCTACCGGCGTATTTCTTTATCGGTTTCAATAAGGTCTTCGAATGACGGGTCTTTGACATAGGTGCCTTTGGCCATGGCGTCGGCCACGCAATCGGCTATTTGCAGGAATCCTATCTTGCCGTCGATGAACCGTTGTACGGCCACTTCATTGGCGGCGTTCATGATGCAGGGCATGTTGCCACCCTGGCGGATAGCGTCGTAGGCCAGCTGCAGACAGCGGAAGGTGTGGGTGTCGGGTTTGTGGAAGGTGAGCTGCGGGTGGTCGAGAAAACTGAAGCGGGGCAGGTGGCTCTCCACGCGCTGGGGGTAGGTGAGCGCCAACTGGATAGGCGTCTCCATGGTGGGTGTGCCCAGCTGTGCCTTGATGCTTCCGTCCTGGAACTGTACCATGGAATGGACAATGGACTGCGGGTGCACCAGTACTTCAATCTTTTCGGGCTCGACACCGAAAAGCCATTTGGCTTCGATGACCTCCAGCCCTTTGTTCATGAGGGTGGCGGAGTCGATGGTCACTTTGCGCCCCATCTTCCAATTGGGGTGGTTGAGTGCTTCGTCGAGGCGCACCTGCTGCAGCTCCTCCCGTGTACGGCCGAAGAAGGGGCCTCCCGAGGCGGTAAGGAGTATCTTGTCTATCTCATTGCCGGCCTCCAGACACTGGAAGATGGCTGAGTGCTCGGAGTCTACAGGGAGAATGGCGGCATTGTGCTGCATGGCGGCCCGTGTCACAAGCTGGCCAGCCACCACAAGGGTCTCTTTGTTGGCCAGTGCGATGGTGTGGCCGTGCTCAATGGCGCGCATGGTCGGCCGCAGTCCGGCAAAACCTACAATGGCTGCCACCACGATGTCGATGCTTCCCATCTCCATGAGGTCGCAGGCACTCGACATACCGGCGAATACTTTGGTGTCGGTGTGCTGCAGCGCCTCCTGTACTTGGCTGTATTTCGACGCATCGGCGATTACCACGACATTGGGATCAAACTCCAATGCTTGTTGGACAAGCAGGTCGGCATTGCTTCCAGCCACGAGTACCTCGACAGAGAACATGTCTTTGTGTCGGCGCACCACATTCAGTGTCTGCGTTCCGATAGAGCCGGTGGAGCCGAGTATGGCGATTGATTTCAAGTGGGGCACGGGTTAGGTTAGAAAGAGGTGTAGATAAGGGGGTTGACGGGCTTGCCGCCTATCCAAAGCTCGAAATGGAGGTGAGGCCCGGTAGTGAGCTCACCGGAATTGCCCAGATAGGCAATGGGCTCGCCGGCACGCACGATGTCGCCTTCATGTTT
The DNA here is from genome assembly GCA_902766265.1 of uncultured Bacteroidota bacterium. Lineage (GTDB taxonomy): Bacteria > Bacteroidota > Bacteroidia > Bacteroidales > P3 > Colimorpha. Next base: position 12,408 of record CACXCY010000204.1, on the reverse strand, counting down.
GAGCAGGGTACTGTTGTGTTTATATACGGAGATAATGCCGCCATGGTGCTGCACGGCGATAACATTGCCTGTCTCGATGGTGAAATTGGCGAAGATGACCGTGCCAGGAGCCACCGACTTGACAGCATCGTTTTCCGCACCTGCGATATCAACGCCATAATGTCGGGTCTTGACATCATAGGGTGATATCACCTTACCTTTTATAGGGGTGAAAAGCAAGATGGAGGGAGTGTTGTTCTCCACGGCCTGCGTGGCTTGTGTGGGCTGGGAGGGAGTCTCCTTTTTGCGCATCACCACATAGCGGTCTTGTTCCTCTACCTCTTTACGCAATTCCTCGTCGGCTTTGGAGGGTTTGTATTCCTGCTCTTTTGTGTCGGCCTTCTTGTCATTGTTTTGTGCATTGCTTTTGGCCGGGTGCAGACGTTTGTCGGGATCTTGCCCGGTCATGATGTCACGAAGGTCGGCCATCATGGCCTCCTGCTGTGCCAATACGTGTTCCAAGGAATCCACGGTCCGTGAGTTCTGGTAGGTTTGCTCCACCATTCTGGGGTTGGCATAGCCAGGAATAAACTCGCGCAAGGGGGTAAAGGCAATGATGAGCGATGTCACGATGACCAGGACGATGATGCTGATGCCGATGGTGACAAAAAGATTGATGGCTGAAAGTTGGAACGACCACTTCTCTTTGTAGGTCACCGTGTCCATCATCACAAAACGTTGCTTGTGCTTGAACTCGCGGCTGATGATGTCTCTCTTGCTCCATAGATTGGAGAAGAAGTGCCCTACTTCATGAAACCAGCTCGCCACGGCTTTGAAACCGCGACGTTCTTTTTGTGTGTCGTTATGCTGGTCGTCGCTCATGGCGTTACTTTTATAAACAAAGGGGAGGAACTTCATGCTCCGCCCCTTTATGGTATTGGGAAGATGCTACTTCCGAACTTTTATTGCGCAGCAATATTTGGGCTGTCTGTCTTGCGGGGCCTCACTGGTTGGAGAGAGCCGCTGTCATGCCGGCAAGACTTCCGTTGTGCCGTATCCTAGAAATGCTGGTTGCGCTGGTCAGTTATCTTGGCGTTGTCGGTCAACAGGGTGAGGATGCCATTGGCTTTCTGGCTGGCCTCCTGTGCCATTTGAGCGCGGATAGTGGCCACCTTGGTCTTCATTTCTTCCTCGCTGTTGGCTATCTTGGTCTGGTTGTCAATCTGAACCATATAGACACCCTGGGCGCCTTTGACAGGGCCTACCAGCTTGTTGCCCTGGGTGGCAGCCACGACGGCTTGCAACTTGGGCTCCATGCCGAATTTGCCAAAATAGTAGGCATCGAAAGTTACGCCGCTGACGGTGTCGACGGTGGTGCCCAAAGTGCTTGCCAGGGCTGAGATATCTTTACTACCCTTGGCGGCCTCGGATGCTTTGGACATCAGCATTTCACCCTTTTTCTCTAAGCGTACCTGATTCTCAATCATGGGGCGGACTTGTTCAAGGGTGGCATATCCTTGTTTGAAGATGTCCTTCAATGCAACCACGATGCACTCGTCATCGAGGGTGAACACTTGGCCGGCAACATCACCAATCTCGGTTTCTTTGTCGAAGGCCCAGCGTACAATCTCGCGGGAGTTGGCTATGCCGCCGATGGTGTTGGCCATCATGGTTATCCTGTCGCTACGCACCATCAGGTTCTGCTCTTGGGCCGCAGCAATCATCTCGGTGTAGGTGCGGTTCTGACCTGCAAAATGGTTGGCGGTGTTGTAGATGTTCTTCTCAGTAGCATCGCTGGGCACAATATTGCGGGAAAGCATGGCTACACGATATTTACGGGCAGGAGTGGTTTTGCCAGTCACCTTTACAATGCAGTAGCCCAGTTTGTCGGGGCGTTCAAGGGTGAAAGTGCTGCCTTCGGCGTGGGAGATAATGTCTTCGTTCAGGAAGCCGTAGTTGCCGTCCAGTTGCCATCCTTGGTCTCCGTCATTTTCTTTGCTGTCGGAGAACTGCTTGACGGCCTCTTCGAAAGGCATGCCGATTTTCAGCATGGCTTCGGCGCTATCCTTAAGGGCTTTGGCCTGCTCTTCATTGCGGGTGATATTACCGCCAGCTTTGTTGTTCATAATCCAGATGATGCTGGCACGGATGCTGTCAGGACGCATATCGGTTTTCTGCACCTTTGCCATCATCCAGGCATTGCCTACGATTTGAGGAGCAATGAGGGTGCCGGCGTTTGTACGGGCGATGATGGAGTCCATCGGGGCAGGAAATTCGGAGGCACGCTTGTAGGTGGAGTCGTAGCCCTTGTCCGATTCTGCGCTGACAAAGAATCCCAGTTCGTCATCACTGGTGGTCTGCATCTCTTCCCAAAGTTGGTTGACCTCCTCGGCAATCTTGTCCATATCCTCCTGGGTTGGATTGATGGGGAAAGAGATATATTCAATGTCTCGCAACTCTTCGCGAACACGGTATTCGGCTTTGTGCTCATTGTAATACTTCTGGAAGTCGCTCTCTGTGGGCGTTACCTCTGCATCAGGAATGCTCTGGAAAGAGACCATAGCTACGCGCACGTCGCTGCTGGTACTGCTTAGTTCCGCCATCTTTTGGGCAATGGCGTTGGGCATATACATTCCCTTTGTCACCAGGTTGTTGTATTTCTGCATGGAGCGGTCCTGCTTGAGGTTCTTCTCCAATTCCACCCACTGTGCTTTGGTGTTGGTATCCAACTGGTCGAAGTTGTCAGTCAGGTACTTTATCTGCTGGATGTTGTATTCCCCTGTCTGTGGGTTGGTGAACATCTGGCGCAGATAGGGGTGGATAAACTCACCTGCATACATATCACTCAGCTCTTCTGGCGATACGCTGATGCCCAGACGGTCCATCTCGATACCCGTGAGTGTCTCACGAACGATGTTTTGCCATACTTGCTCGCGAATTTGGTATTCTGTTTCGCTAGGTATCTGGCTCAACCCCATCTGCTGTTTGTATTGTTCCGACAATTCCGTGGTCATGGCGTCGAAATGACCGCGGGTGATGGTGGTACCGGCAATCTTGCCTACGTCAGGTATACCTCTTTGGTTTTTGGTTAAGTCACCAATGATAAAGGCCACGATGGCAATACCTACAATAGTGACTGCCCATCCGGAGTGTTTTCTGATACTTCCAATGATTCCCATTTTCTTAATATATTATTTATTGTTTTTCGAGTGGATTTGCGCTTTTTAAGCGTGCAAAAGTACGAAGAAAAATGAGTATGGCAAATTTTTGTGGCCAAACTTTTTCTTCAATAGTTCTATATATTTGTATATAAATGTATTATTTTGGTGCGTGTTTGTTACGGCCATAGGGTAAAAACGAAGGGCAACAGGTTCTCGATGCCCTCAAATATCAATATTTTGTCATCCGAGACGTACGACAATATCCGCAGCTTGCGGTGCCACCGCTTTTCGTATTCGGCCATGACTTGCCGGCAGGCGCCGCAGGGTGAGGCGGGCACAAAATGTGTTGTTCCTTCGGGTTGCCCCACTACGGCCAATGTGTCGAAAGCCGTGGTGGGATAGCGATGGGCGGCAGCAAACATTGCCGTGCGTTCGGCACACAGCCCCGACGGGTAGGCGACATTTTCTTGGTTGGACCCTGTCACAATGGTGCCGTCGGCCAGTTGCAGGGCGGCTCCCACGCGGAAATGCGAGTAGGGGCTATAGGCGTTTCGGGTGGCTTCCATGGCGTGCTCGATGAGGGTGTGGTCGCTGGGTGACAGCTCCGACAGAGGGACTTCCTGATAGTGTACGGTCTGTTGTTTGTGCATGTGATGGCTGTTTTTCGGGTGGGTCAATAATTTCTTCGGTGGAATTACGTTATTATGCCGAATTTATTGCCTTTATGGACGCTTTATCCTTTTTCAAACCGCAGTCGTTGATTCTGTCGCCGATGGACGATGTGACAGACCTTCCGTTCCGTCAACTGTGCAAAGAACATGGCGCGGACGTAGTGGTGACGGAGTTCATTGCCAGCGAGGCGCTGAACCGTGAGGCGGAGAAGAGCTATAGGAAGATGCGTTTTACGGAGGAGCAGCGTCCGGTGGGCATCCAGATTTTCGGCAGCGAGGAGGATTCTCTGTTGCGGTGCATTGACATTGTGGCCGAGGCGCGTCCCGATTTTATCGACATCAATTGGGGATGCCCCGTCAGGAAGGTGGCGGGCAAGGGTGCCGGGTCGGGCATGCTTCGCGATATTCCGAAGTTGCTCCGCATCACGGAGGCCTTGGTGCGGCGGTCGCCGCTGCCGGTCACGGTCAAGACGCGTCTGGGCTATGAGGAGAACGACAAGCCCATTGTCATGTTGGCCGAACAGTTGCAGGATGTGGGGGTGGCGGCGTTGAGCATCCATGGGCGGACGAAAACGCAGATGTACAAAGGGACGGCCGATTGGTCGCTGATTGGGGCGGTCAAGAGCAATCCCAGGATGCACATCCCGGTCTTTGGCAACGGCGACATCACCACGCCAGAGCAGGCGATGTCGGCGTTTGAGCGCTATGGCGTGGACGGCATCCTTATTGGCCGTGGTGCCATTGGGAATCCTTGGATTTTTGAGCAGACGCGTGCCTTGCTTGAGGGTGGCGCGCCGCGTGAGGTGGACATCGGTGAGCGTGTCGACGTCTGTCGGCGACATCTCTTGGCGGCGGTGGAGTTCAAGGGTGAGCATACGGCCGTGTTCGAGATGCGCAAGCACTATGGCGCTTATTTCCGTGGCTTGCGCGACTTCAAGCAGTTCCGCATTCCGCTGGTGACGGCTCCGTCATTGGAGGAGATTCTTCCGCTGTTCGACAGCATTGCCCGGTTTTACGGTGAGTAGTGCGTCCTGCGTGGGCACGTCTCGCGTCGGTTTCGCGTATCTTGTCCTTGTCAGGGTGCGAGGGCTGTCAGACGCATGCTTGGTAGGGGTCTTAATGGAAGCGCGCTTCCTGTTGCATAGAAAGCGCGCTTCCTGTTGAGAGCTTTCCCGCGAGGGACTAAACCGTGAGCGGGAATGAACCGTAAGTTATTTCACAATCAGTTTCTTCACGGTGTTGCTGCCGTTCTCGCCGCTCACTCTCACAAAGTATGCTCCGGCGCTGAGTCCTTGCACATTGATGCTCTTGACGCAGTCGCCCTGACATTCCAGCTGGTTACGCATCACCTCGCGGCCGTTGATGTCGATGATGGTGAGGAGCACCGTGCCCTGCATACCGCTGATGCTGATGGTGGTCATGCCCGAAGTGGGGTTCGGGTGGATGGCTACCTGCTGCTGCGAGGAGATGACATCGCGGATGCCCACGCGGCGCTCGAATACGGCCGTATAGGTCGCATTGGCGTCGACAGTAACCGTACGCGGGTTGTTCGTGCTGTTGTCCTCCAGCCAGTGGGTGAACATGGCCGAATCGACCGGCACGGCAGTCAGCACGATGCGGGTGCCCTCAGGATAGGAGCCGCCACCCGTCACACGACCCAGTGTAGCCGGGTCGGCCAAGGCGGTGATGGTGAACGTGTCGGCCGCAAAGAGCGCTGTCAGCGTCGTGTCGCTGGTAGCCGTGAAGGTGTAGGGATTGGCATTCGAGTTCGTCTCCCGCCATCCCACAAAGTGGCAACCGTTGAAAGGATGGGCAATCAACGTCACCGGCGATCCGGCCAGGTAGTGGCCTCCACCGTCGACGGTACCCTTGGAAGGTTCGCTCGCTACCACGTTGATGTTGTACGTGGAAGGCGCCTGGACGTCGAAGGAAGCGGTGTAGGTTACATCAGTTAATGCTACCACGCGACGCGGGTTGTCGGTATTGTTGTCGTTCCAGTGGCTGAAGACGAATCCCTCGTTAGGCGTGGCCTCAAGGATGACGCTATCGCGGTAGGAGTACTGACCACCGCCCACGGCGCAACCCTTCGTCACATCGTCGACCGTCACGTTGACAGTATATGTCTCAGCGGCAAAGAAGGCCGTGTAGGTCACATCCTCCAGCACATTAACGGTACGTTGTGCGTTGGTGTTGCCGTCGTGCCATCTCACAAAGTGGTAGCCCGTTGCCGGCGTGGCGGTAAGCGTAGCAGTGCTGTTGTAGGTATAGTAGCCGCTTCCGCCCACACTACCCATCATCGAGTTGCTGGGTATAGCGGTAACATAGTAGGTAGCCATCGTGAAGTAGGCCGTATAGTTGGCATCCCTTGTCACCGTAATCACGCGAGGATTGTCAGTATTGCCGTCCTGCCAGTGGCCAAGCACATAACCAGTGATGGGGTTCGCCGTCAAAGTGGTGACAGAACCGCGTGGGAATGTGCCGCCACCTATCACGGTGCCCATGCTCTCGTCGTTGGAGGTGGCATTGATACTGTAGCGTGAGCCGCTGCCACCCGTGGTGGTGAAGGACACGCGTCCCGACCAGGTGCTCACCAATCGGCTGCCGCAAGCGGTGCGTACATACACATCATAGCTGGTGGCAGGTTGGAGACCCGTAATAGTATACGAAGACGTGGAGGCGCGTACTGCAGTACCCTCGCCTTGTCCCACACCGTAGGGGCCGTATTGCAGCTGCCAGCTGCTACCGTTGCTGCCGGGAGTCCAACTGACGGTGGCCGAGGAACTCGTGATACTTGTAACGTTCACCAAGCTCACAGGAGCGCATCCCGTGGTGGTGAAGGTGATGGTGTCGCCGCCTACGCTCTCGTTGCCATTGTTGCCGCAGAGAGCGATAATATTGGCCTTGTAGGTGGTATTGGCCATCAACCCGCCCACAGTATAGGGGTGGGATGTCACTACGACGGAAGTGTCGAAGATGCCATTAAACACATGCACTCTCCAGCGAGTCTCGTTGCCGCCGGGTTCCCAGTTGAGCGACACAGACGATGTCGTCGGGTTGGTGGCGATGAGATTGATGGGCGGGAAGCAAGGCATTTGCGGAGTAGTAAATGTACCCGTAGCCCATTCCGAGTAGCCCATCGTGTCGCAATTCTGGCGCAGTTTGAAAGAGTAAGTCGTGTTGGCGGTGAGGTTGCTGAATGTGTAGCTATTGCCGTGCACCGGCGTCAGCGTGCTCCAGGTTGTGCTGGTAGACGGACGGAACACAATCTCATATTCCGTACCTGTGGCCAGCCAGGTCACGGTGGCGGTGTTGTAGCGTATGTTGGACACATTCAGGTTTGCAGGTGTGGCGCACACATAGTCGGGACGCGAGAGGATAATCTCGTCGATGGCCGCCGGCGGCTGGGTGCCGCCGCTGTTGTTGTTGCGCCATGCGATGTATAGACGTTTGGTACCGCTGCCGCCTATGTCGTTGCTGGTGAATTTAAATGTGGAGGTGATGAAATTGCTTTGCATATTCATCAAACTATTGGCAGCATAACGGCTGGTGAGGTCAACGCTGCGCTCCGGAGCGGAGATTCCCGCGATGCTGCCTCCCGTCACATCGGCGAGCAGACGACTTACATATACTTTAATATAGTCGTTGCCCGATTCGCCGTATGCCCTCCAGCTGAGCTGCAGTTTGAATGTGTCAGTCGGGTTGGCGCTGGGGAAGATGATGTCGCGGTATATCCATACCACCGAGTTCGCCGATACGGTGTAGGAGTTGGTGGTACCATTGTCTTTGGAGACATACATGGAACGGGTTCCGATGTCAGCAATGGCAGATCCGAGTGTCCAGCAGTTGGGGGCACCGTTGTTGAGTATCGTCCAACTTGACGATTCCTGTTCGTCCTCTTCGAAACTACAGTAGTAAGGTAGTGTTGCGGGAATCTGACGGGTGGCGAAAGAGCCCTTGATTCGATTGTATCCGCTGGTGTCGCCGTCATCGCAGATGGCGCGCACATAGAATTCACCAGAGTAGGAAGAGGGCAGGCCTGTCAGGGTGAAGGGGTTGGTTGTGGCTATCACCATAGTACCTGTGCCGCGGGTAAAACCAGGTTCACCATATTCAATCACCCAGCGCGATGCCGATGCACGGTCGTGCCAGCTTAAATCCACCGATGACGAGGTGGGGTTGGAGGATGACAACCTCGTCGGCTCCAGACATTCTGTGATGCTATCCAACACCAGATTGTCAATCAAACCGTAGGTGTAGGTAGTACCGGAAATATAGAAGGCCACATAGTTGCCGGAACCTGTGTAATCCACAAAGGGTACCATGTATTCTTCCCACGTTGTGCTCTGCAGTTGCACGGTATCTACCGGCACAAAGGTACCGCGAATATTGGGATTGGTCATCACACCCACAATAATGGGGTTGTTGTAGGAGGAACTTTGGAGGCGGGCCTTGAACGTCACCTTCATATTTCTAATGTTGAACAGGGAGGTGTCGAGGGCAGGCATGGCTGCGAGACAGTAGCCGTTGCTTCCGCAATACATATATAGATAGTTGCCCGAATATCCACCCGACTGAATGTAGGGGTAGTTGGTTTGGGTGCAACTCTTTGTCCAGCAGTTAGGTATTGGGTAGTTGGGACTGCCGTAACCGTAATTGTCGAATGGCTCGCTGAAAGGCAGGGAGTCAATCATACCGCAATCGGTGGTAAACGTCTTTACAAACGACCAACCGCTGAAGTCTGTCGGGGAGCATATTCCCTGCACATAGACATCGTATGTCGTCGACGGGGTCAAACCGGTGAGGGTGTAGCTGCTTGCTCCCGACACCCGTACGGTTGTTCCCGTGCCGTGAGTAAAGCCCGAAGGACCGTATTCAAGGTCGTAGTCGCCAGCGTTGCCTCGCCACATGATAGTGGCCGAATTGAGCGACACATTTCTCACAGTTACGTAGGTAGGACGGCGGCAGCCGGGCAGGTAATTTACAGTGATGTCGTCAATATAGGGATAGCTGTATTCGCCGGCGGGCGACATCAAGGCGATATATTTGCCCGTGCCCGTGTAGTTTTCAAACAATACTTCGCACTCTTCCCATCGCGACGTATTGACGGGATTCACCTGCTGTACCAGCGAGAATGTGTTTGCGTCGTCGGGATCGGACATCACGCCCACCCAGATGTTGTGCGGGTAGGAAGAGTTGTTCTTGTATGCATAGAAGTTTATGAGCAAGGTGTCGAGAGGAGCATCCATTACGGGCAGCGCGACATAGGAGTAGGTGTTGGTACCGGAATACTGCAGCATCAAACTTCGACTGCCGTTGTGTCGGTAGGAGGTAGTAGTGGCTGGATATGATGTGGAGTAGCCGGATTTCTTGTGCCAGCAGGGAGGAACGTAGGTCGATGTGGAAGTCCATGTTTCGAAGTCCTCCGTGAAGGGTATTGCTGCAAGACTGCACAAGGTGGTAGTGGTGATGGTGTCGTATGTGTAGCTGCCGTTGCACAAGGCACCCACGCGGATGTCGTAAGAGGTATTGGCTGTGAGACCTGTGATTGAACCCGTGCGAGCCGTAGTCGAAGCGAAAAGAGTGGTCCATGTGCTGGTTGAAGACTCTTTGTATTCCACCGTCCACGAGGTGTCTCTGCGGCCGGGAGCCCATGCCAGGTCTATCTGGGTGGCTGTGGTATTGGTCACCGTTATCGACGGAGGCACGCATACCCGGCTGGTGTCGCACTTTATGAGGAACTTGATATTGGTACGATAGCTGTAGGTGGTCATGGAGGAGATCGACGAGGGATTGAGCGTACTTGAGCTGTAGGTATAGAGTGTCTTTCCAGAAGCCGTACTGGTTTGGAATTTATATGTCGAACCACAGCTGTTGCCGCTGTTGTCGAAGATGGCCAAAACAAGATTGCTTGAGCCGTTGTAGTTGAACGGAGTGTCGAAATAGAATGTGTTCCATCCCGGGACACAGTTCAGCGGTCCACGATACACCACCTGCATGCTGGAGACGGGCAGCATGGTGTTGGATGCGAGCGAGGTTTGGCTGGTATGCCCCATGTAGATGGTGCAGTTCGATTTGCATAGCATAGCAGAAGATCCCACAAAGTTCAGTTCGATGCCACGTATGGGACCAGCCCCGCGCATCTCGCTGGTGAGGAACAATTGCTGGCTGTAGGAGTATAGGTTGCTGTTGTAAACAGGGATGTAGTATGACGATGAGGTGCCGGTACCCACGGTGTGTATACCGCCTTCGATGCAATCGGTGTTGAATGTGATGCTGTCGGTTTGGCCCGTTGAGGAGTCGCAGATGGCTGTAAGATAGAGGCGGTAGCTGTTGCCGGGCATCAATCCAGTGAGCATATAGGGGGAGGTCACATTGTTGATGGTCGAAGTGGTGCCGCCCAAGAGATTTCTGTAGGAGATAGAGTAACCTGTGGGAGGAACAGACGTCTGTCCGCTGGTGTGGTTCCAGCTCACCATGGCCGAGTATCCGACAGCGTTGGTAACGGTAATGTTGGATGGGGCGGGGCAGGAAGAAACGCGATCCACGGTGACATCGTCAAGATAGGTGTAGTTGGTTCCCGTGTTGGCGCAAAGGATGGCGATATATTCGCCGAAGCCGTTGTAGTCGTGGAATCCTACCGTATGTTCTGTCCAATTGACGCCGTCGGGTATGGCAACATCCACGAGGTCGAAGGTGCTGATGTCGGTCGGGTCGCTCATCACGCCTATGCGCAGATTGCCGTTGTAGCTGGTGCTGCTGCTTCTGCTCCAGAGGGACAGTTTCAGATTTTGTATAGAGTCGGCGAAACGAGGCAACACCAAATAGCTGTAATAGGTGGCGTCGGCGTAGAAATACATAGAGTAGTTGCCTGAATGCGAGCTGTTCGACGGATAAGGATAGGGTGTGGTGTTGTTGGTATATTTCTTCCAGCAATGGTTGATGGTGGCGGCTGTACCGGTACCGGAGGCATCCTCAAAGCCGTGAGTGTAGGGTAATGTTCTCTGGGGGCCGCATTCGGTACGGAACGTGAGGGCCACGTTGTAGCTGGTGTCGTAGGCGTCACAATCGGCGTGCATATACGAATAGTAGACGGTGTTGGGTTGCAGGCCGGTAATGGTGAAGGGGTTGGAATTGGCTATGACGCGGGTGGCCGTTCCTGGAACGAAGGGGAAGTAGGTGCTGTAATCTATCGTCCATTGGTTGGCGTTGTTGGGATCGTTCCAGGTGAGCGTGACGCTGGAGTCGGTAGCGGCGATCATCGTGTAATCCGTCGGACGGAAGCAGGTCGGTATCGGAGCCACCATCACGTCGTCAATATAGGCGATGCAGGTACCCGAGGTGGGGTGCAGGGCGCGGATGATGATGCGGTTGCCGCCGCCACGATAGGAGCTCAGGGGTATCTCGTACTCCTTGTAGATGTTGGTCAAGTCGGCGATAGTGTCCATCCAAGTGATGTTGGTGTCCTCTATCACACCGACGGCTAACCGCGACGTAGTGGTGTACGACGAGCTTTCCGTCTTGGCCATAAACGTTATCTGCAGGTTGTTCACATCCTGGAACTCCGGCGTGATGGCGGATTGTTCGCCGTAGGTGGCGGAGGAGGAAATGTAGAACCTCACGGAGTTGGTACCCGAGTAGGCCTGGGAGCTATAGTTGTACATGAAGGGGTAACCCATATAGCTCGATTGAGTACCGGTGTTTATGTAATCCCAGCAGTCGGGCAGACAATGGTAGGTGCTGGAGCATGAGGTGCTGGTGTAGCCATCGTAGGAGTCGAAGTTCTCGGTGTAGGGGAAGAGGGATATCTCGCCGCAGCCGGTGCGGAACACGCATCCTGTCCATCCGCTGAAGCCATCGCTACCGCAGTCGGCCTGCACGTATGCGTAGTAGGTCGTCACGGGATTGAGGTTGGTGAGGTTGATGAAGGTGTCAATTACACTTGGGTAGGTGGGATTCACATGGCTGAAGTCGGTAATGGGCATGGTGCTCACCACGACGTTCCAGGCGGCGGCGGTGCCGCGTTCCTCCCACGAGAGGGTAGCTGTGGTGGCTGTGGTGGTGACTGGTACCATGTGGCGTGGGGTGAGGCAGGCGGGAACATTGCTGCACATCACGAATTCCACATCGGGCGAATAGGTAGTGTAAGAATAAGAGCTGGAGTATCCGCCAGGGGAGGCATCGAGGCAAGTGGCCGGGTCGTATGGGTAACTGTCCCTATAGCGGTAAAATGAGACATATCGGGAGCTTGTCGAAGCCGTTCGTGTCGAGGAGGCGCAAGTATACCCCGATGAGCCCGAAGAGGTCTGTCCCGAAGAGGCATCCTGGTTAGCGAGGAAGGCGATGACGATATTCGACATTCCGTCCCAGTAGAGGGGGCGATCCAATGTGTAATACTCATCGACATTTGTCTGCGGCTGGAAGGAGGTGTTGGAATACACTTCCGTCATTTGAGTGATGGGGATGAGGGATGTGTAGGAGGTTGAGAAGTCGCTTTGCGATGTGAACCCCATATATATGCGGACATTCTTGCTGTAGGTTGACGATAACCACTTGTATCCAATCTTGTGGATATATCCGGGGAACAGGCCGGCATCGGT
>CACXCY010000203.1 GCA_902766265.1 uncultured Bacteroidota bacterium | reverse complement strand
TATTTGTGGTGATTATCGCCTTTGTCGACGAGAACAACCTTCTCCTCACTTCGCGCCTCCACCGCGAGGTGCATGCCCTCCACGCCGAGGAACAGCGTATGGCTGAGGGCATTGTGGCCGACAGCATACAGGCCGTGGCCCTGAAACACGACAAGGCGGCCATAGAACGCTACGGTCGCGAGGTGTACTACATGAAGCGCGCCGACGAGGATATCTACATCGTAACCAGCGAGAAATAGCCATGAAACGTATCCCTCTGCTGCCGCTTCTGCTCGCCGTCGCATCGCTGGCTTTCAGCTCCTGCGGCGCCGTCAAGAAGTTTCTCGCCACCGACCTTCAGGAGGACGAGGAGTTCATCATCGGCCAACTCTATGCCGACGAGTATGTCGAAGAACCGGACTTCGTGCCTGTGCGCACCGCCAAGCCCGACAAGACGGCGCATCCTGCCGGACGTTGCGGCATAGAGCTCACCGCCAAGGACAACAAAGCGCTCTACGCCGCCATCGACCGCTGGTTCGGGACCCCCTATCTCTATGGAGGTTGCACCACGTCGGGCGTCGACTGCTCCTGCTTCGTGGGCCATGTCTACAAGGAGGCCTACGGCATCACCCTGCAGCGCGTGGCCGCCGACATACAGAAGGATGTCCAGCCCATCTCCCGCAGCCAGCTGCGTGAAGGCGATGTGGTATTCTTCACCAACAGCAACGGCAAGGTGTCGCACGTGGGCATCTACCTCAAGGACGACATGTTTGTGCACAGCTCCACCTCGCGCGGCGTGAGCATCAGCACCCTCTCCAACACCTATTGGAACGCCCACTTCTACAAGGGCGGACGTCACAAAGGTGTCACTACCAAATATTAGACCTCTCCTATGGGAAAGAAAAACAAAGTGGGCGTTGTCTACAGCACCAACCCCGACTATCAGTACGAATACGAAGACGATACTCCGGAACAGGCGACGCTGCCTCCGCAGCAGCAGAAGCTCGTTGTGGGCATCGACCGCAAGCAGCGTGGCGGCAAGCAGGTGACACTCGTCACCGGTTTTGTGGGCACCGACGACGACCTGCAGAGCTTGGGTCGCACCCTGAAATCCAAATGCGGCGTTGGCGGCAGCGCCAAGGAGGGACAGATTATGGTGCAAGGCGACTTCCGCGACAAGGTTGTTGCCATCCTCACCGCCCTCGGCTATAAAGTCGTGCGGGGCAACTGACGTTCTTCAGCATCCCAACTTCCGAATAAGCTTATCCTCCAGCGTCAGGCACGCAAGGGAAAATAGGATGTTCCCCATTTCCCCAGTGTCATGCACACAGGGTCAGTGTACCGTCACCACATGCTCCCGTCCGTCGTCCACCAGCTCCACGCTGACGGGCTCTGATGCCGCCGCCCCCCTTACATAATTGAATATATAGGTAGCGGAGCCGTGGCGGTAGCTGACGGAGAAGTTGTTCCATTCCGACGGCACACGGGGTGTGAGGGTAATCCGGTTCCCCTGCTTGTTCAGTCCGAGAATGTTCTCAATGCCGGTCTTGTAGGCCCACGAGGCAGAACCGGTGTACCACGTCCATCCACCACGTCCCGGATGCTGCGGGTTGCTGTAGATGTCGGCAGCGATGCAGTAGGGCTCCACCTTGTATTTCAGCACGTCGGCAAGACTCTGCGTGCGGTGTATCGGGTTGATGAGCGAATAGAGGAAGTAGCCCATGTCGTAGCGACCCTCTTTCAGCTGCGCCATGATGTACCACATGGCGCCATGCGTGTACTGGCCACCGTTCTCGCGCACCCCTTCGGGATAGTTCATGATGTAGCCCGGCGACGGTTGCGAGTTCTTGAACGCCGGGGTGAGGAGCTGTATGATCTCGTGCTCGCGGTTCACCAGCCGTGCATCGGTCTCGCGCATCACTCTCGTCTTCTGTTCCGGAGTGGCGACATCGGTGAGGATGCTCCATGCCTGGCTGATGAGGTCTATCTGGCATTCGATATTGTTGCGGCTTCCCATCGCAGTGCCGTTGTCGAAGTAGGCGCGGAGGAACCAGTTGCCGTCCCATGCGTGTTGCTGCAGGGCTTTCTCCATCTGGCTGCGGAACGCCTTCAGTTCTTCGCAGTAGGAGATGTCGGCACCCGGTGTCAGCAGCGTCATCTCCTCCATCTTGGGCAGCAGATTGCACAGGAAGAAAGCCACCCAGACACTCTCGCCCTTGCCCTTGACACCGACACAACTCATGCCGTCGTTCCAGTCGCCACAGCCCATCAGCGGCAGCCCGTGCTTGCCGATGCGGCTCATGGAGCGGTTCACGGCACGTTTCAGATGCTCGTATAGCGAAGCATGCTCTGTCTCACTCAACGTATAGTTCATGCCACGTTCTGCCTCGCCAGGTGCCAGCTGGTCGGCTTGGCAGAAGGGCGCTGTCTCGGAGAGTATGGCAGTGTCGCCCGTGATTTTGATATATTGATAGGTTACGAATACGAGCCACAGATAGTCGTCGCTGAAAGTGGTTCGGGCACCCATCTTCAAGCTTTCATGCCACCAGTGCAGCACGTCGCCTTCGGCAAACTGGTGTGCCGCGTGGTCCAGAATCTGGCGGCGGGCATAGTCGGGGTCGCTGTAGAGCAAGCTCATCACATCCTGCAGCTGGTCGCGGAAACCGGTGGCACCTCCCACCTGGTAGAATCCTGCACGGGCAAACAGCCGCGAGGAATACACCTGATACAGATACCAACGGTTCAGCATGTGGTTCAGCGAACGGTCGGGCGTCTCCACCTGGATGTGCGACAGCTTGTCGTCCCAGTAGCCCACCACGCGTTCATATTCAGCATTGATGGACTGCAGGGTGTTGTTTTTCACATGCAGGGTTCCGCTGTGCTGGATGCTGTTGATTTGCAAGGTGTCCTCAGGACTCAACTCATGCACGGATATGATGAAGGATATCTCTTTCTGTCCGTTGGCAGGAATCTCGACCTTCAGCCCCAGACGTTTGCGGTTGGGGTAGTTCAACGACACATCGCTGATGCTTTCCGTGGAGGTTATCTGTATGATGTTGTTGCGGTAGGTGTTGCTGTAGACGTTGCGTACTAGCATGCTGTTGCTCTTGTCGTCCCAAACGGAATAGAGGTAGCGGGCTGTCTGTTCCTCGCTTACTCCGAGCACCAGCTTGTATACCATGCCGAGTTCTATGTTGCGTGGCTTGTCGTCCTTGTTGACCAGTCGAATCTGATAGTATTTCTCCATCTCGTCGACAGCCACGAACAGGCGCACGTCGACATGCAGCGTGTCGTAGTCAGCGTCGAATGCCGACCAGCCCTGGCTGTGGCGTGCGGTAGCCGGCATGAACTGCTTGTTGTCTATCAGCAGCATCTCGCTGGCGTTGTCGCGCACTATATCGTTGCTCCATCCGGTTATCTTGAACTGTTGGGCGTTGTGGGCAAAGGTGAAGCCCGCCATCGTACTGCTGACGATGCATCCGAAATGCTGTTCGTTGGCAATAACGTTGACCCACGGCATGGGGGTGTTGGTATTGGTTACCACATAGTCTCTGCCATCGTTGTCGAAACCTCCGTACTGGTTGTAGTATTCCAGATTGCTCCACACACGGAACTCTTTGCTGGGCTTCAGCACAGGGTATTCCACTTTGTCCTGGTAATGCTGGTTGGCAGCTTCGAGTTCGGCAATCTGCTGTTCTATGCGGACCCCTCCTGCTGTGGTGAAATTGAGGCGTGCCACAGTGCGAAGCAGGGTGCGCTCGGCTTCGGTCACATCATGTCCGTCAAGTACATATACGCGTCCTGCGTCGGTATGTGTCGTCCACAGATTCTCGGTATTGGCCATATTGCGGATGAAATGTGTCAATCCTTCACGCTCCCTCTCGGGTGCGTCGTTGATGAACACCACATCCAGTACCAATCCACGCACTTTATAGTATTCAAAGGCACGAAGTATCTCCTTCGCAAATCCTGAACGCCCCATGCTGTCTATCTCCATCAGCAGAATGGCAATGTCGCCACTGATGCCGAAACGCCACAGCCCGCATTGCGACAAGGTATTGCGTTGCAGGTATTCCTGACGGTTGTTGCCCAGCGTGGCTGTTTGGGCCATGTACTTGGCGATGTTGTTGTATAGTCGCATCTGGCTGCCTTTCAGCAACGACATGTTGTTGCGCATGTTGTTGAATACCGAAGCAGTCCTGAAGGCGTTGTCGATATCCACAGCACTTTGATACTGCTCCACCAGTTGCAGGAGATGTTCCTTGGCTTTGGAGAAGCCGGTCATGATATAAGCTTCCACGCTTTTCCCTGCAGGGACGTGCAGGCGACGGCGCATGCTCATGATGGGGTCGAGGGTGGTGCCTGTTGTGCCGGTCAATGTGCGACGGCTCTCTATGATGTCCGCACGGCGTATGCTGCCGCCACGTCCCAGGAACTTGATTCTTGAGGTTTCGTACTCTACCAGACCGCTTACACCATTGTTTCCGTTGCCATCACACTCTGCTACCCACAGCTTGTGCAGCATGTACTGTCGGTTGTCGTTGGCAATGGGACGGCTGAACAGCAGGGCCTCATGCGCTGCGTCGTATGACGAACTTATCTTCATGCCGTTGAAGACACGATGGTTCTCGTCTTCCACTCCCGCTGCCAGAACCACCTCGCCATAGCTGGTGATTTCAAGGTCGACATCCTCGGTTTTGTTGTTGGTGAAGGTGAAGCGTCGTACCTCAGCGCTGCGGTCTTTCAGTATCGTCACCTCGGTCTTGGTTTCGATGCCGTTGTCGGTGCGTACATAGCGCAGTTTGTCACTGGCGAAGCTCACGTGGTAGCTTTCGGGCATCACGTCCAGTGGTGAATAGGTGGCACTCCACAGCTTGTCGCTGCGTAGGTCGCGAATGTAGAGATAAGTGCCGTAGTGGTCGGCAGAAATCTTGCGGTAACGGTTCAACAGTATGTTCTTGTAACGGGAGAATCCGCTGCCTCGGTCGTTCATCAGCACAGTATATTGCCCGTTGCTGATGATGCCTATCTCGGGTACGCTTGCAATGCCGTCGTAGTCACGGGCATCGCTTTCTGTCTGCACTTTCGAGTATTGGTAGCGTTTGTACTTCGTCACTTTCAGGTCGATATACGGCTTCACCTGGGCTTTCTCCTTCAGCAGGGTCTCCATAGAGCGCATCGTGGGGTCGTGCATGAAGTAGCGTTGCAGACAGTGGTCGGCAAGATAGTTTGCCAACGAGGCCAATATCATACCCTGATGGTGCGCATAGTGGGCTTTCACCACGACGTTGTCTTCCTCATCGAAACTCTCGAAGAGCCCTATTGATTCGTCGTACATGCCCAATGCTTTCAGATGTTGTAGGTTGTCATATACGGCACGGTCGTTGATGCCGATAGTCATCAGCGAACTGTAGGGCGAGATGACGATGCGGTCGGGTGTGGTATTCTGGAACTTCAGATACGGAACGCCGAAAGCGTGGTACTTGTAGTTCTGAGCGTCGTCAAGCTCATTGTATGCCGTTTCGGAGATACCCCAGGGAAGAATCTTTTTCCTGTCATTGCCATTGTTCCTGACAAAAGCCCGCTGAGCCCTGATGGCGAAGCTGTAGGTCTCGTCCATCAGCGTATGCTTGAAAGTGGGGAGGAAGATAAGGGGCATGAAGTATTCAAACAGTGTTCCGTACCATGAAGCCACCCCTTTGTAACCTTTGTACTGCACCAGCGTCTTGTCCAGGCAGAACCAGTGTTTGTATGGCGCGTCACCTTGGGCGATGGTCATGAAGCTGGTCAGTCGGGCTTCGGAGGCGAAATTGTTGTAATGGTAGGGTAGGAGGTACCTGCCACCCCAGTCGTAGCCGATACTGAACACATCGAGCTCCGGATTGTACAGCTTGTTGAAATCCGTATTGTCAATCAGTCGGCACACTTTCTCCAACAATCCTTTGCCCCCCTGAATGCTATCCAGAAATCCTTCCACTACATGCAGGCAGGCCACAAAATTGCCACTGTCAGCGGTGCTGACAAAATAGTTGGGCAGTTTGTCCAAGGTTTTGATGTTGTACCAGTTGAACAGGTGTCCGTTCCATTTCTCCAGTTTCTCCACTGTGTCGATGATGTTGCTGATACGTTGCACGGCATCGTTGTGCTCTATAAAGCCCATTTCAGCGGCACTCACCACGGCAGCCATCGAGAATCCGATGTTTGTGGGCGATGTCTTGTAGTCGGTCTTCTGTTCTCGGTTCAGCTGATAGTTGTCGGGGATAAGGTAGTTGTTCTCTTCCGTTGTCAGCGTATCAAAGAAATTCCATGTGTCTTGGGCCAGTTGACGCACTTCGGCAGTCTCCTGCGCGTTGAGATGTTTCTTGTCCTTCGGGAATTTGCGTCCCAGCCAATACATCAGGAATGGGGCGCTGCACCAGGTTGCCACACAGAAGCCAATCCCTATAATCTCCAAAACCGCCAAGTTGCCTGTCACGGCTATCGCCACCAATGCGGCACTCAGCACATAGTTGAACCAGAATTTCCCGATGTAGTCGCCCAAAGTCCCTTTGGTGCTTTTGGCGGCCTCGTCGCTGGTAATCCAGTTCAGCAGGTTGCGGTGGCTGAACCACATCCGGTAGCATGCCTTTACAGCGGCATCGGTGTACATCCATGCCTCTTTGGGCAGTAGGGCAAATTGCACCAGTGATCGGTATACAATAACTTTGAAACCCCGCATCAGTGTGGCGTAGTAGTGGTATCGTCGACCGAAACTGGGCACCTTCGTAACCTGTCCCAGAATGAAGAAAACTATCGGGCTTGCTACAGCCAGCAGCGCCACTACCACAAACCAAAATCCATTCAATCCATTACCGTAAGCCGTAAGCTGTAAGCCGTAGGCAGCAAGCACCATCACCACCAATGCCATACTCAGCATAGAGCGGCGCAGGTTGTCGAATATCTTCCAGCGACCGATGGTGTTGACTTGGTTTTTGACTTTCTCGCCGCGTTCGTTGTACACATGGTTTTTCAGCCAGCCAATGATTTGCCAGTCGCCGCGTGTCCAGCGATGATGGCGTTTGGCATCGTCGATATAGTTGTCTGGATTGTCGTCGAACAGTTCCAAATCGTGGATGAGTCCGCAGCGTATATGGCACCCTTCGATAAGGTCGTGGCTGAGTATCAGGTTTTCAGGGAAAGTGCCCTTCAGCACATGCTGGAAGATTTTCAGGTCGTAGATGCCCTTGCCACAGAAACTCCCCTCGTTGAAGATGTCCTGGTACAGTTCAAAACTGGCTGTGGTGTACACATCCAAACCGCCAAGTCCGGCGAAAAGTTGCGCATAGCGGCTCTTGTTGGTCACTTCCACGTCCACATTGACACGCGGTTGCATGATGCCGTAGCCGCTGTCCACCCGTCGTCCGTCAGCCGAAAGCTTCGCACGGTTTAGCGGATGAGCCATGGCTCCGATGAGTTTCTGTGCCGAGTAGAGCACCAGTTCCGTATCCGTGTCCAGCGTGATGATGAATTGTATCGGGCATTCGTTCTTTCTGTCATGACCAATCATCCCGTCCAGCCATGCCGATATCGTCTCGCAGCGGAAACGTTTCTGCTTGTCGTCCTCGCTGGTATTGCCCAAAACAAGATCGTTGAAATGAAGTATGGCTCCACGTTTGCGTTCATGCCCCAGCCAGGTCTGCTCTCCGTCGCTCCATGCTCTTTTTCGGTAGACGAAGTTGAAAATCGGGGCGCCGTATTTCTCATTCAGCTCCTGCACCTTCTGCAATCCGGCTTCCACGACCTCGTCATCCCACGGGGCGTCCGCATCCTTGTAAGCGGCAGCGTCTCCGATAAGGGTGTAGAACAGGTTCTGCTGGCGGCTCTCCAGGCGCTGGAACTCGTGCTTTCCCCCTTCTTCATTGCTGCCGTTCGACGCACGGTTGATGTTCGACAGGTAGTATACCTCCAGCTGTTCCAACAGCTCCACGGTCTTCTGCTTGTTCTTCAGGATCGTGGGCATGATTACCATGGTTGTGTATTCTTTGGGAATCAGCCCGTCTTTGAACTTGATTTTGAAAGTCCCTGTCGGTTTGTGGATGCGGTACAGCAGTTGGTTGAAGAGGTCGATGACTATCTGGCTCATCGGGACAACCATTAGCACAGCCAACACAACACTCATCCAGTTAAAGCCATGAATACCATAGCTGATTAGAGCAGCCAACACTATGCTGGCCAGCACCACAATCCAGATGTACCAGTGTGCCCGTGCGTTCCACCGCTTCGGAGGAAACAGTTGCCATCCCACATGTTCTCCACGCTCGTCAGCCGTTGCCACCAATTCCTTCACATAGTCGTATTCACGCACCTTTGCCTTCTTGGCCAGACGCACAATCTTGGTTCGGTAGTCGTCCTTCGTTTTGTCGTACATCTTGTCGTACATGCCGGCTTTCTCTGCCTTCAGCATTTTCTCCGAAAAACTGACTGCATCGATAAGCTCTGCGACAGGCATCCTCGTCACCTTCTTCAGCGAATTGAAGATGTTCATCATCATCAGGTTCTGCTGGGCAACCTCATTCAGGTTGTTCATATCAGCATGGTCCTTTGCCGTCACCGTATAATGGTAAGCGTTTTGCTCCTTCAACTGGCGACACAGGATAGCCAGCTCGTGAATCAGTATATGCTTCATCAGCGGCAGCAGAGAGCACACCTCCGGATAGGTCAGGTAGTCGTTCTGTTTCACCTGAACCTGTCTCACATAACGCAGCAGCAGATTTTTGTCCACCTGGTAGTGGCATTTCTTCAAGAATCCCAGTAGCAACTGCTCCAGCGTATGGATACGCTTCAACCCTATCTGAAGAAAACTCTTTGCCGTCAGGTCCGCTTTCAACTCCTTCTCCTGTTCGCTGATCATGTAGTAGTTGTCCAGCACCCATTCGTTGGTGCTGCCCACCAGCCGTTGCGATTTTGTCTCTTCGACCAGAAGCATGTAGTAGTCGGTGATTGACCTAACGCTCTCTTTAAAAATCTTGTATGTATGTTTCATTATATAATTGTATACAATAATATAAATATGCAAAGGTACGAAAAAATAGATTGTCGGGAACTTTTTCAAGAAACAGTCTGTTCTTTCAGCATGTTATATGCTGTACTTTGTCCATTTTTTCAACACGTTTTGCCGAATTTTATCCGTTTTTCCAACATGATTTTGCTGTATTTTGTCCGTTTTTCCAACACGTTTTTTCGAATTTTGTCCGTTTTTCCAACACGTTTTTGCCGAATTTTGTCCGTTTTTCCAATATGCCCATGTACAAGTTGTCGATTCCTGGAGTTGGTTGACTCCTTTTGATAGGTATTACTGAGTTTGGTTTACCCGAGTTGTTCTTAATTGCGATTATTTGTTGACTTTGCTTCTAGGTCGCAGTAGCCCGTCGTTGGATCATTCTTGAGCAGTACTTGCCCGTTGACTCTGAATATATTGTTAGAGTGTTGAATGTCAATGTGGCAGTGTATGCGTAGAAGGGCGATTTAAAAAAAGTTAAAAATGAACATATGTTCATAGCCCGATGAACCTATGTTCGTGGGCGGATGAACCTATGTTCGTGAGCCGATGAACCTATGTTCATAAACTCTGAGGTATGTCATCGGCTCCGCCGACAAAATATTTGCATATTTGTCATGCGATGCCTGACATTTTGACAGTAGGTGATGAACGCAACCGCGTGCGCCTAACCGGCATGGTTGGGTCAATTAGAGAATACAATTCCAAGACGGGAGGATGTCGCGATACCTATGCTGACGTTTTCGTCTGGATCTACACAGTGAGAAAGGAGATCTGTTTGATTCTTGGCGTTAATTTAAGGCATCAATAATAATAAATGCGGCCCAATATTCGGGTTTGTCATATACGCCATTATTAATGCTTCTTAGAATATT
>CACXCY010000202.1 GCA_902766265.1 uncultured Bacteroidota bacterium | reverse complement strand
CTATACCGTCAATAGACATACAGGCGGTAACCGTCGTAGGTGGTGCCATATTCGTAGAGGGGGCACACCGTCTTCCCGCCGTCAAGAGGCGCACCGTCGGCATAGACATTGAAACGTGTGTGGCACACCGGACACTCCAAGATGGTGCCCTCCCACCCCGATGCAAAATCCACCTTGGTGGTATTGTCCTCGGGACAGGTGCAGTCGTAAGCCACAAAGTCATCGTAGGCCGTCCGCACCACCACCACGCCGCGATGCCCGCCCGTCAGGAACTCATAGCCCCCAACGTTGTTGAGACCGGCATGAGTGGCCGAGTTGGGCTCCACATAGAAATTGGTAGCCCCGATGCTGGTATGGCAATGGTCCTTGGCACAGGATGCCAGCAGCATCAGCGACAGGCAGCCACACAGGGCTACGTTACGGCAGTTTCGGCTATTGGGCATAGATTACTTTCATGGTGACGTCCGCCACAATCTTAGAGCTTTGGCGGTTGATGCAATCCAAATTGTCGCCCACCGTGTGCCACTTGGGGAAGAAGCTGGAGCCCTCGGTGTTCTGCACGATGTCGGCCATCGGAATTTTGATAATCTGGTTCACGTAAAGGTGGTCGTCGAGGATGGCGTCGGTATTCTTGTCCACAAAGACCGACGCGTGCCCCATAGCCGCCGCGGCCTGCCACAGCTTGTTGACCACGCCGGGAGCATATTTGCGCGACACCTCCTCCTTGGTGAAGCGCGGGTGGTCGGTGCCCACCATATCAAAGAGGACGCCATAGTTGGCGCGATAGAACGGGCGATGCGGGTATTTAGCCCAATATTGGGAACCGAGACACCAGGTATTGTCCTTGTATTTGTCCGCCCACTCGGGGATACCTTGGTCCTCGAGGTCGAAGAATATGATGTCGACACCCATACCGGGGCGCTGCTGCGACATCACGCGCGCCATCTCCATCAGCGTGCCGACACCACTGGCGCCGTCGTTGGCACCCATGATGGGCTTCTTGTGATTATTCGAGTCGGGGTCATGGTCGGCCCATTGGCGCGAATCCCAATGGGCAGCCAACAGCACACGCTGCTCCTTTTGCGGGTCGATGCTGGCAATGATGTTGCTGCCACGACAGGTGGTGCCATCCCACAACGTAGCACTGAAGTCCTGCACAATCACGGTGTCGCACCAGCGGCGCATCTGACGTGCCAGATATTCGGCACAGCGCTTGTGCCCCTGGCTCTGCGGCGTGCGGAACCCGAAACTCAACTGATCGGCCACATACTGATAAGCCGAGTCGGCACAGAACTCAGGTATCTGCACGGCAGCATAATCCACCGTAGGACTGACGGGCGCCTTGCTTTTTCGGTCGCCACACGAGGTGATTGTCAACAACAATATGGCAATGAACAGGGACGAAAGATGTTTCATTGTGAGACGATGCAGTTGGAATAATGATGTCATATTGGAGCAAAGATAAAAAGCGTAACCCTTGGGGATTGCTCTCCGTAGGGTTACGCACGATGTATTGCTGACCAAAGAGGTTATTTGAGACGCTCTCTGTATTCGTTGGTGCGGGTGTCCACTTTGATGCGCTCGCCCTCGTTAATGAACAGCGGCACGCGAACCTGCACGCCGGGCTCAACGGTGGCGTCTTTCATGGCATTGGTGGCGGTGTTGCCGGCAAAACCGGGCTCCGTATAGGTTACCACTGTCTCAATGAACGGAGGCAGCTCGCAGATAAGCGGCGTTTCGGTGTCGGCCTCAACGGTGATTTCCACATACTGGCCGTCTCTTAAATACTGAGGAGCATTAATGATGGATTCCTCGATGCTAATCTGCTCGTATGTCTCGGTGTGCATAAACACATGCATGTCGCCTTCCTTGTAAAGATAAGTGTACGGGCGACGCTCCACGCGCACCACATCGATTTTGGCACCCGAAGGAAACGTGTTCTCAAGCATACGGCCAGTCTTCACGTTGCGCATCTTGGTACGGACAAATGCAGCACCCTTACCGGGTTTCACATGGAGGAACTCCACGATTGAGTAAATGTCATTGTTGAATTTGATACAGAGACCATTCTTGATATCAGTTGTGTCTGCCATAAAATAATGAGTTTTTTAAGTATTGGGGATTAATTTTTCAGTGTTTTACTACTTCTGCTCCTTTTCTCTTAGCAGTTGCGTGAGTTTCCGCAAATCGTTACGTAAATCCTGGTTCTCGCTTTCGAAACTTTTCAGCCGAGTGCGATACATCATCACGCGCATATATACAGCCACCACCAAAATGAGAAGCGTCAAGTCCACTTTCTTACCTGTGGCAAAAAACACTACTGTGGCTCCCACAATAAGGACATAGGACATCCATTCGTATATCTTGGCTGCTGTGTTGTCGTTCATGGCCGTGTTTCTGTTACAAATTAAACTCTTCCGACCCCTCTCAATTCGGGTAGATGGGGTTTTGAAAAAGTGCGTTTTTCGGAGGACGAAAACCGCTGCAAAAATACACAAAATATTCCATTCCGAGAAAAAAAACGCAGGTGAATTTGCGGAATCAAAAAAAAAGTCGTTATTTTGTATCATCACATCCATGCAACATTGTGGCTGTTTGT
>CACXCY010000201.1 GCA_902766265.1 uncultured Bacteroidota bacterium | reverse complement strand
TATTTATACCCCAGACTGCACTTCGTTTAGTCTGGGGTTATTGAGATTCAGCATCTCCGATGCTTAAAAGTCAGCCAAATTTGTACTATCGTATGGGGGAGGAATGGGTTGCAGCACCCAATACGGGCATTGGCAGCAATATTGCCACCACTTTTCTATAGACTGCTGTACGCTGTTGGTTGTACGCTATTTTGCTGCCGAGAGGTCGCTATTGGTGATGACGAACTTGTATTCCACATTACCGTTGCCGTTGCGGTATATCTGTATGGTACGCTGCCAGTTGGACATCACCATAGGGCTACGGGTGAGGGTATACTCGTCCAGCGACACATCGTCGGCCACATAACGCTCGAAGAAGAAATGGGCGCTCTCGTCGTTGTCGAAGTCGGGAGAGCCGAAAACATCCTCATTGAAGAGATACGCTGTTCCGCCTTTGGGAAGCCGGTACTTGGACACACGCAACGTATCGCCTACCCAATAGCTGGTATCGGCATCTCCATTGCTGTAACGAAAACCGTTGGCGTGCAGCTTGGTGACAACGGTAAATGTCGAATCGGAATTATTGGTGATTTGGAAGCTTTCGTGGCTGTCGGGCTCACAGGCAACAACGGCCATAGCCAGCAACACAGAAGGCAGAAAGAGTCGTAGGATTTTCATTGTCAAACAATTTTATCAAATACATTCGGTATAACGGAGTATTTCTGTTTTTAGTATGACGGGGTACAGTTACAGATAGAAACCACAGTCAATTTGCCTGACCGCCAGTGTCTGGTTTCAGGTGTCTGGTTTCAGGTGTCTGGTTTCAGGTTTCAGGTGTATAGAAACTTGGAACATGGAACTTGAAACTTGAAACTTGGAACTTGCCGCCTGACCGCCAGGAATGGCCTGCGAACCCGATGAGCAAACCAATAACCAGAATGCGTAGGAGTAGCAGCCCTGTTGTAGGGGACTTGCCTCGTTGCACCCATGCCATTGGCAAGGTAGTAGAGGCCTCTAGACCTTGCCAAGTCCTTGCTAACACCTTGCCAAGTCCTTGCCAACACCTTGCCAAAAGAATATAAAGCCAAAGACACAGTATTCACTGGTTTCAGGTGTCTGATTTCAGGTGTCTGATTTCAGGTGTCTGATTTCAGGTGTCTGGTTTCAGGTGTCTGGTGTATAGAAACTTGAAACATGAAACATGAAACATGAAACATGAAACATGAAACATGGAACTTGAAACCTGGAACTTGAAACATAAAACTTGAAACTTGGAACATGAAACTTGAAACCTGGAACTTGGAACTTGAAACATGAAACTTGAAACATGAAACTTGAAACATGAAACTTGGAACATGAAACTTGGAACTAGTATAACACCAGTCCCAGAAGGCCGGAGAGGAGCAGCAAGGTTATAGGTCCGGGGCGACGCAGGAGCCCTTTCTGCGGAGCTTCGTCCTTTTGCCGTTTGGGCCATACGGAACATACGAACACAGCAACAAAAAGGGCTAAGGAGATGATGAACTGCCGGGTGTTGGTGTCGGGTGACCCGAAATTGTCGGGAGTCAAGAGCACCAGCGCGGCGCTGGCGATAACGCCCACGATGACAAGACGCAATAGCCGCAACACCATGCGCACCACCGGCATATCCTTGTAGCGCGCCAGCAGGCGGCTCACCAGCAGCATCAGCGTTACCGGAACGAGAATGACGGCAAGGGAGGCAAGCACAGCCCCCACCACCGCACAAGGTACTGAATAGCCGGCGTTGAGCACAGCGGTATAGCCCGTATAGGTGGCTGTGTTGATGCCTATAGGCCCCGGAGTCATCTGCGAGATGGCCAGAATGTCGGTAAATTCCTGCGCCGTGAGCCACGCATGGTTGACCACCACCTCGTTCTGAATCAACGCTATCATGGCATATCCACCACCAAAGGTGAATGCGCCAATCTTCAGGAATGTCAGAAAGAGGGTGAGAAACATCGCGTTGTTGTTTATTCTGTTTGTTCTGGTTGTTTGTCCTTATTGTTGCGTTCCGAAATCTTGCCCCACACGACGCCGATGAGGATGGTGGCCACGATGACCCATACCGGCGAGACACCAAGCGCCCAGATAAGCAAAGCCGCAAGCAGCGGGATCCAGCAAGTGCGCCAGGAGAGCCCGGCATCCTTGGCCAGCCGGAACACCGGTGCCGCAATCAACGCCACCACCGCCGGACGGATGCCCATGAAGATGCGGCTGACGATGTCGTTGTCGCGGAAATGGCGGAAGAACATAGCCAGCAGCAGGATGATGCACACCGGCATCAGGATGTTGCCCAGTATGGCACACACGCTTCCTGTGACGCCCTTGAGACGGTAGCCGACCGAGGTAGCCATATTGACGGCGAAGACGCCAGGCATGGCCTGCGAGAGCGCCATCAGGTCGAGAAACTCGACACGCGACAGACAGCGACGACGCTCCACCAGCTCCTCTTCCATCAAGGGTATCATCGCATAGCCGCCGCCTATGGTAAAGACGCCGATTTTGAAGAAACTGACGAAGAGCTGGATGAGTGACATCGGATGCGGAGAAGTTTTATTCTACAGATATGAATACTAAAATATAAAAACTGCCGTTTAAGAATATTCAAATTAATTTCGAATTGCAAAATTACGCTTTTTAATCCAATATGACAAGATTTTTATTCTTTGGGCTTTTTTTCGTGTTCATCATCCTGATGTTGGCGATGGATTTGGGTGTGTTTCACAAGAAAGACCGCGTGGTCGGCATCAAGGAGAGCGCTATATGGACAAGCGTGTGGGTGCTGCTGTCGATGGCCCTTGCCGCCCTGATATACTTCCATGCCGAATGGATTCACGGCATCGGCAGTTTGGAGGAGCTGCAGGCCTACGCCCACGGCAGCGACCTGGAACGCCAGCTGCAGGGCATCAGCGACTATGCAACGGCTCTCGATATCTACCGCCACGAGATGGCCACACAATACCTGGCCGGCTACTTCATGGAGGAATCGCTCTCGGTGGACAACATCTTCGTGATGATACTCATCTTTGCCAGTTTCGGCATACCGAGGGAATACTACCATCGGGTGCTCTTCTGGGGCATACTGGGAGCCATCGTGCTCAGGTTCATATTCATCTTTGCCCTTGGTGCGTTGGTCAACCGTTTCGGCTGGGTGCTGGCGGTGTTCGGTGTCATCCTGGTGTATAGCGGCATCAATATGTTCAAAAAGAAAGAAGAGAAGATTGACACCGCCAACCATCCCGTAGTGAAATTCTGCAGCCGCCATTTCCGCGCCACTCCCAACCTCGACGGACACAAGTTCTTCAGCCGCATCGACGGCAAGAGTTTCATGACGCCCTTGTTCATCGTGCTGCTCGTGATTGAGTTTAGCGACATCATCTTCGCCGTCGACAGCATTCCTGCCGTCTACGGTGTGACACAAGACCCCGAGATTGTCTTCTTCTCCAACATCTTCGCCGTCATGGGGCTGCGCTCGCTCTTCTTCCTGATGAGCGATGTGGCCGACCGCTTCTGGCTGTTGCAATACGGATTGGGACTGTTGCTCACCTTTATCGGCGCCAAGATGCTGCTCCACCAGTTTGTGCCCGACTTCGACATCACGGCCATGCAAGGGCTCTTCGTCATTCTGGGCATCCTGATTGTCAGCATCGTCCTGTCGCTCGTCATCAAACGTCCCGTAAGCAAAGACAACGGTATGCGTGCCGACGCCTAACCACACAACCATCCATGGAATCCATCAAGAAAATATACAAAATCGGTCATGGGCCCTCCAGCAGTCACACCATGGGACCCCGCCACGCAGCCGAAACCATGAAGGAGCGCCATCCCGACGCGCAGCACTACAGGGTGACCCTCTACGGCAGCTTGGCCGCCACCGGCAGAGGCCACTTGACCGACCGCGCTATCATCGACGCTCTGGCTCCCGCCCAAGTGGAGTTTGTCTGGAAACCGGAGACCTTCCTCCCCTTCCACAACAACGCTATGACCTTTGAGGTTTTCGGTGCCAACGAGCGGCTGCTGGAAGAGAAGACTATCTACAGCATCGGCGGTGGAGAGCTCAGCGACGGCACCCCTTCCGACGTCAACCATATATACAAACACAACAAGATGTCGCAGATACTCCGCTATTGCGAGGAGGAAGGGCTGTCGCTGTGGGAGTATGTGGAACGCCAGGAGAGCGCCGATTTGTGGGACTATCTGACCACCGTGTGGGAACAGATGCAGGAGACCATCCATACCGGGCTCCACGCCGACCGCGTGCTGCCCGGCCAGCTGCACCTCCACAGCAAAGCCCGCCAATACTATGTGCGAGCCACCTCCTATCGCGAGAACCTGCAGGGACGCTGTCTGGTCATCGCCTATGCCCTCGCCACCTCGGAGCAGAACGCCATGGGCGGCAAGATAGTGACCGCACCCACCTGCGGCAGCGCCGGCGTGCTGCCCGCGGTACTCTTCCACCTTAAAAAAGCTCACAACTTCAGCGACCATTCCATCCTCAAAGCGCTGGCAACGGCAGGACTCTTTGCCAACGTCATCAAGACCAATGCCTCCCTCAGCGGCGCCGAAGTGGGCTGCCAGGGAGAGGTGGGCAGCGCCTGTGTGATGGCCGCCGTAGCCGCCAACCAACTCTTCGGGGGCACACCCTCCCAGATAGAATACGCATCCGAGATGGCTATGGAGCACAACCTGGGGCTGACCTGCGACCCCGTGTGCGGCTTGGTGCAGGTGCCCTGCATCGAGCGCAACGCAATGGCTGCGCTACGCGCCCTCGACGTGAATATGTATGCCGCCATGAGCGATGGACGGCACATGATATCGTTCGACAAAGTAGTCGAGACCATGAACCTCACCGGCAAAGACCTGCCCAGTTTGTACAAAGAGACCGCCCTGGGCGGCCTGGCATTAGACGAAGGCCGCGACAAAGGATGCTAACAGACAGAATTGACAACAAAACATAAAAACATATCAAGATGATACTTTTAGACATATCCAACGGCTGGAAAACCACCATCATGATTGTCCTGATGGGCTTGGTGTTCTATTTCTTCCTCATCCGTCCCCAGAGCCAGCAGCGCAAGAAAGAGGAGGCCTACCGCGACGGGCTGAAAAAAGGCGACCGCGTGATGACCTCCGGAGGCATACACGGCACCATCAGCAGCACCGACGCCACCCACGTCTATCTGGAGATAGCCGCCGGCAAGAGCATCAAAGTGCAGAAGACCGCCATCCGCCCCATCGCAGAAGTCCGCTCCAAATAAGTCCCCCCGGGTTTCCGAGTTGCACATTTTCGAAACAACTCGACAGCTTCCCGAGTGTCGATGGAGCACGACGGGTGTGCAAAGGATGGGGATGACTGTTCCTCCTTCTAAAGTTCGGTAATAAGAAGGTCGGAAGCATGGATGGCTTCGAATACGATTGCCGGTATGGCAATGTGATATGAAACCTTACTTTTTATGTACCTATTCTTAATAGAATAGAAAATTAGAATGGGCTCTCGTCCTCTTCTTTTTTCTTGCGAAGTATTTCAAGCTTTTTCGTTGCATTTCTGCTACCCTGCTTGGCCGCCTCATTATACCAAAAGATTGCTTTATCTATATCTTTTTCTATACCTTGACCTTCTTCATAACAAGCCGCCAAATTGAATTGAGACAACACTGCTCCTTGTTCAGCAGCTTTGGTATACCATTTAATTGCGGCGTATAGGTCAAATTTCAGGATGATTTTCGGTTCCTGTTGTCAATAGGTCAAATTGCAGGATGGCCATTCTAAAATGATTTCGTATTTTTGCCGCGCAGTTTGAAGCGTAGCGGAGCTCT
>CACXCY010000200.1 GCA_902766265.1 uncultured Bacteroidota bacterium | reverse complement strand
GCCATACTGTTCGCATGGATATGGCATACTAAAAGAGTATGCCTAGAGTATGCCATATCTATGCCATATCCGAGAAAACAGTATGTCTAGTGTATGCCTGGAGTATGCTTAGACCTTACCTACAACTCCCATGCCTATACCTTACTGACACCTTGCCCACACCTTGTGCACGCCTTCTGAAATGTTAAATTTTAACAATTGGCGATTTTTGCTTAATATATTAATTATCAACATAGTAAGTACCCCGCAAGTAACTTGCTAGTAACTTGCCAGTAACATGACAGTAACTTGGTAGTAACTTTTTTGGTGCGTTTTTCGGCCCGAAATGTGAAAAATTTGGAATACGGAGGGGTGCGGATTTAACATTTCATGAATTGCCTTGATGCATCCAAGACGTTTTTCTGGAGCCGTGCTCTTGCGTCACCATCCAACAATTGTCAGTGAGACAAATGGTAAAAATTGGCAACTGACCAAAAAGTTATCAACAGGTTTTCTGCGACCCCAAAAACGACCCGTCATCCCCACGGCTGAGGGACAAACACAGACGGAAACGCCTGCAAACACTACCATCTGCAAAAAATCACGGGGCTGGGTGAAACCTTGGAATCAGTTTCCACGTAAGAGGATTCGAAAAGGAATATAATGGGAGTTTTAAACAATTAATGGTTTTTTTTGGAAATTATTGGGAAATTGTTTGTAATTTAGCAGTCTGAAAAACTGTATCAAAAAAGAGTAAAAACATGGCTTTAATGCTTGGTAAAGAGTATTGTAAGCTTGACCCCAACGGCAGGTTCAAGTTGCCAATTGCGCTGAAACGCCAGCTGCAATCGGACGACACCCGCTTTGTGGTCAAGCCCAGTATCTATGCCGAGTGTCTGGAGCTGTGGACTTATGCCAGTTTTGAAGCCGAGATAGAGAAGCTAAAGAGCAAACTGAACCCCTATTCCGTTGAAGACCGGAAACTTCTGCGCAAATTCAGCGAAGGTAACATCGTGGAGCTTGACACCAACGACCGCCTGGTGATTCCCGCTGAACAAAAATCTTATCTTAAATCCGGAAAGGAATTGGTTCTACTATCCCTCGGCGACTGGATCGAAATCTGGGACCGCGACACGTTCCAGAATGCGATGAACGAGCAAGGTACTGACTATGCCGCCCAAGCCAACGAGCGACTGGGTCAGCAACAAGACAACAATTGAAGCGTGTGAACGGAGCTGTGCTGACGGAACTTCAGTTGGGGAAACGATAGAAAGTAGTAGAACAATGGAATACCACGTGCCGGTGATGCTGGCTGAAAGCATCGAAGGATTGAACCTGCGCCCTGACGGGACCTATGTGGATGCCACCTTTGGAGGTGGAGGCCACTCGCGTGCCATCATGGAGCGTCTGGGCGACGGGGGACGGCTCTACGCTTTCGACCAGGACGAGGATGCGCTGCCCAACGCCATCGACGATGCCCGCTTCACCCTGCTGAACGAGAACTTTAAATACTTGAAGAGTTTCCTCCGTCTGCATGGAGTGAGGCAGATTGACGGGCTGCTGGCCGACCTCGGCGTGTCGAGCCACCAGTTTGACGAAGGCACCCGGGGGTTCACCTTCCGCACTGACGGCACCCTGGACCTGCGCATGGACCGCAGACAAGAATACTCGGCATTCGACGTAGTGAACACGCTACCTGAGGAAAATCTGAAAAATATACTGTCGCTCTACGGAGAGCTGCCCAACGCCGGAGCCATGGCGCACGCCATCGCCACTGCCCGCAAGAAGAAAGATATCGAGACTACCTTCGAGCTGCGCGATGCCGTGCAGCGTCACCTGCCAAGACAGCAGGAAAACAAGTTCCTGGCTATGCTGTTCCAGGCAGTGCGTATCGAGGTGAACGGCGAACTGGAGGCACTCAAGGACCTGCTGAAACAAGCATCTGAGATACTGAAACCAGGGGGACGTCTCGTGGTGATATCCTACCACTCGTTGGAGGACCGTCTGGTGAAGAATTTCATGAAGACTGGAAACTTCGAGGGTGAGTTGAAGAAAGACTTCTACGGCAACCCTCTCGTGCCGTTCAAAGTGGTGAGTCGCAAAGCCGTCACCCCGAGTGCCGACGAACTGGAACGAAACAACCGTTCCCGCAGCGCCAAACTGAGAATAGCCGAGAAAATATCACAAGAAAAAGAAAATATTGATTGACAATTAAAGGAAACAAATAAACATGCCCAACAAATTCAGAGAGATACCACCCGAACCTGCTGTCGAGGAGCCGATGAGCGAAACAATGCCCGCCGACGACATGCAGCAGGAGCCCGTCGACACGACAGCTGGCGCAGACCAGGATGCCGAGTCCAAGACGGAGATGGGTATGAACGTGGCCCATGTGATCGGTGGCGACGTGCTGAAAGACCGTTGGGTACTGCGCCAGATACCGCTGATACTGCTGATATTCATCTTTGGAATACTGCTCGTAGCCAACCGTTACCGCATTGAGACACTGCAAAAAGAAAAGACTGCCACCGAGGAACGCATCAGTCATCTCCGAGAGAAACACATCCAGATGCAAAAGGAATACCAGGAGTCCATCAAGATTTCGCGCATCGCACAAGTGCTCGACACTGTAGGAGTGAAGCTGATATCAGGTCCACCCTACGAGATAAGTGAGAAAGACTAATAGGGAACTATACGTAAGACAATAACAATATAAGAACATAATATAAAATATAACCCACCCATGTCCGACAACCCCACGCGCAAAATTTCAGCCATGAAGATTACCTTTGTGGCGCTGGTGCTTATCGCCGGCACTGCCATCTTGTGCGCCATGGTGAAGATACAATGGGTGAACGGCAAGATGTGGCGGGCCAAGGCCGAGGAACGCGAACATGACATACGCACTATCCCCGCCCGTCGTGGCAACATCCATTCGAGCGACGGCAACATACTGGCATCCACCGTACCGGTATGCGACCTTTACCTGGACCTCGGACGCTGGGAGAAACGCGGCAAAGACAACAAGGTGGTACGCGAATCCATGGTGACCGACAGCACTTTCACCAAGAAACACTTCGGAGAGGTATGTACCTTGCTCCACGAGGCCACTCCGTCGAAATCGGCTGCCTACTACCACAATCTCATCATCACCGAATGGAGATCGGAATCGCCCAGACGCTGCTTCGCTGTAGCACGCAACATCCCCTATTCCTACTGGGCCAAGATATGTCAGGTGCCTGGATGGAAACGTGTGGTAGTGAGAACCAAGGATGGAGAAAGTGTTGTGCATGAGGTACGTGCACACCCCTACGGCAACTTGGCAGGTAACGTCATCGGCTTCTACAACGGAGACAACATACGAACCTACACCGGTCTGGAGGGCTACTACGACTCCCTGCTGCGTGGACAGGACGGCAAGATATACTGTCGCCGACTCACTCGCGGCACATGGCTCCCTGACGAGAAGTCGTGGCGTTTCGGCATGTCGGCTGACGACAGCATGAACGTCCAGAAACCCGTGATTGACGGCTGCGACATCGTCTCTACCATCGATACCCGCTACCAAGACATCGCTGAACATTCCCTGCGTGACATGTTGGTGAAATACAACGCCCATGCGGGCTGTGCCATACTGATGGAGATCGAGACGGGCTACATCCTGGCCTGCAGCAACCTCTCGCTCGACACCAACACCCATACCTTCCGCGAGATGCCAAACCGCAACGTGGCCTGCTCCGACATCTATGAGCCCGGATCGACCTTCAAGTCTGTCATCCTCACAGCCATGATGAACGACACCAACATCTCTCCCAATGAGCGTGTGCGTGTGCGCCAGAAAGTCTTCCCAGGTGTCACTCTCAGCGGGACACCCAATGAGATAAAAGACGACCACGAAGTGACAGACTCCAACGGACGTGTCCTCGATACTCTCGACGTGCGCTCGGTAATAGCCCATTCATCGAACGTGGGTATGTGCGAACTGGGGTGGAAATACTACGGCTCGCAACGCAGCCGGCTGAAGAACGCTGTTGTCAAGGTGTTCCCCTTCGAGCCACTCCACACCGACCTCCGCACAGCCGAGTACAACAGCCGCATCAACAAGCTGAGTACATCGCCTCGCGATTTTCTGAACTTCTGCTACGGTTATTCCACTGCAGTATCGGCACTCCAAGTACTGACATTCTACAATGCCATCGGTGGACAGGGACGCATGGTGAAACCTTTGTTCTGCAAGGAGATTATCAACGGCAGGCATCATCAAGTCATCCAACCCGTACTGCTCAAGGACAAACCTATCTGCTCCAAGGATGTAGCCGCAAAGATGACCGACATGCTGGTAGGCGTAGTGGAAAACGGCACAGGAAACAATATCAAAAACAGCACCTACCGCATTGCAGGCAAGACTGGTACGGCAAAGAATTACCGCACGGGACGATACAATGCGTCGTTTGCCGGTTTCTTCCCAGCCGAAAATCCCAAATACTCCTGCATCGTTGTGGCTCAGGACATACCCATCTATGGTCGGCAAGCCGCTGAGGTGTTCCGCGACATCGCCAGTTGCGTGATGGCAATGGACAAGTCGTTAGGCAATATCAGCTTGGAACAGAAAACAAAACAATTGAAGAAACAGCAATCGCAACGTCAACCTTATGTTACCAAAGGTCGCCAGGACGAGATACTCCATGCCTACCAGCTGTTGAATCTCCCGTACCACTCCACCGACAGTTCATCCTACTGGACGATATATGGCACAGACATCGCCGGCCATACCGAAAGTGCCCGCTACTGCGGCTACCAAGTGCCGCGCAATACAGTACCCAACTGTATAGGCATGACCATTAAAGACGCGGTAGAGATGCTTCGCGCCATGGGACTGAAAGTGCGCTTTGACGGCTGCGGGAAAGTGGTGGCACAGTCGCCGAAGGCACGCACTCGTTGCGAGAAAGGCGCAACCGTGTATCTGACATTAGGAAACTGAAACATGCCTGAAAAACTGAATGTAATAAAGAGATGAAACTACACGATATACTCAAGGGAATTGACTGCAACAAGATTAACGATGCCAATGTCGAGATAGAATCCATCACCTTCGACTCACGCATGGTAAAACCGCAGACACTCTTTGTGGCACAAGTAGGTGTGCATGTGGACGGACACAAGTTCATCAACGCTGCCATTGCGCAAGGAGCAGTCGCCGTCGCTTGCCAAGTACTGCCCGAACATCCGCAGGAAGGTGTAACCTACATCCATGTGAACGACAGCAATCGCGCACTGGGGCTTATGGCTTCCAACTTCTACGGAAATCCTTCACAGAAGTTGAAACTAATAGGCATTACCGGTACCAACGGTAAAACCACTACTGTGACTCTTCTGCACCAATTATTCCGCATGAAGGGTTACCATGTGGGATTACTCTCTACCATAGTGAACAAAGTAGACGAAGACGAAATACCTTCCACACACACCACACCTGATGCCCTGGAACTGAACCGGCTACTGGCAGAGATGGTGAAACAAGGATGCCAATATTGCTTCATGGAGGTGAGCTCGCACGCCATCGTACAGGAACGCATTGCAGGCCTTACCTTTGTCGGAGGTATCTTCAGCAATATCACCCACGACCACTTGGACTTCCATAAGACCATGGCAGCTTACATAGCCGCCAAGAAGAAGTTCTTCGACGACCTGCCTGCGGAGGCCTTCGCTTTGACAAACAAAGACGACAAGAATGGTATGGTCATGGTGCAAAACACCCGCGCCACTGTGAAGACCTACAGCTTACAGACCATGGCAGATGTACGCTGCAAGATTATAGAGAGCACTTTCCAAGGGTTGCACCTAATGCTCAACGACACTGAAGTATGGACACGACTGGTGGGCCGTTTCAATGCCTATAACCTGATGGCCATATACGGCACTGCAGTGCTGTGCGGCATCGACCCACAGGAAACACTGGTATTGCTGAGTCAACTGAAAGCCGCTGAAGGACGTTTTGAATATGTGAACGGACGTGGTATCACCGCCATTGTGGATTACGCACACACCCCTGACGCACTGGAAAATGTTTTGAGTACCATTAACGACATTCGTCAACAACATCAGAATCTGATTGTTGTAGTAGGGTGCGGTGGAGACCGTGACCCTCTGAAACGTCCTATCATGGCCAAGATTGCCGTGAGCCATTGTGACCGACTGATACTGACCTCCGACAATCCCCGTACCGAAGACCCTGATGCCATCCTCAACGCCATGGAGGAAGGGCTGACATTGGAAGAGCGCGCATCAGCAGTGCGAATTACCGACCGGCTGCAAGCCATCAGAACCGCTTGCATGATGGCACATGAAGGCGACATCATCCTTGTGGCGGGCAAAGGGCACGAGAAATACCAGGAAATCAATGGCGTTCGCCATCATTTTGACGACAAGGAGGAACTGAGCAAGCTGTTGTGCAACAATAAACAAACGGATAACAAATAATCATATATAAAGAATTTGAGGTTATGCTTTATTATCTTTTTGACTGGTTAGACCGAGCATTCGACTTCCCTGGAGCAGGTGTTTTCCAATACATCTCGTTCCGTGCTGCCATGTCGGTCATCACCTCCTTGGTGATTATGCTTATCTTCGGCAAACCCTTTATCAAGTTCTTAAAGAAAAAGCAGATTGGCGAGACTGTAAGAGACCTGGACCTAGACGGGCAAAAGGCAAAGGAAGGGACTCCAACCATGGGTGGTCTACTTATTCTGGCAGCCATCGTCATCCCTACTCTGCTCTTTGCCAAACTGGACAATATCTATGTGCTCATCATGCTGGGCACAACTATATGGCTGGGACTGGTAGGTTTTATCGACGATTATATCAAGGTGTTCCGTCGTAACAAAAAGGGATTGCCCGGCATGTATAAAGTCATTGGGCAAGTGTCGCTGGGACTGGCGGTAGCGTTGCTAATCATGTTTCACCCCGACATCACCGTTCGCAAAACCATGGAACTTGAAGGTGACAAAGTGACAGCGACAACGCAAGTGGAGCCCAATGTCAACGTGGCTGAGAACAGCAAGAAATCGGTTATAGTATACTCGGGCGAAAACATAAAATCAACCAAGACCACCATCCCGTTTGTAAAGAACAACGAACTTGACTATGCCAAAATCATTACCTGGATGGGGGATTGGACTAACAAATGGGTATGGCTGGTATATGCCATCATTGTTATATTCATCATCACAGCCGTATCGAATGCCGCAAACCTCACCGACGGCATTGATGGTCTGGCCACCGGGGTGGCAGCTGTGAACGGCAGTGCACTCGCTGTCTTGGCATGGGTATCGGGTAACATAATTTTTGCCAACTACCTAAATATTATGTATCTGCCCAACATCGGAGAGTTGACCATATTCATAACCGCTTATATGGGCGCCACCATGGGATTCCTGTGGTTCAACACTCACCCTGCCGAGATATTTATGGGCGATACCGGGTCGCTGGCTCTGGGAGGCATAATTGCCGTCTTTGCCATTCTGCTGCGCAAAGAGTTGCTGCTGATTATACTCTGTGGCATCTATTTGGTGGAAGACCTCTCCGTCATCATCCAAACTGTGGGATGTAAGCTGTATCGACGCAAACACAAACTGCCCATAGGCGTTGCGGTACCCATCGAAAAACGACCTTTCTTGATGACACCCCTGCACCATCACTTCCAAAAGAAAGGAATCCCCGAAGAGAAGATTGTACAACGGTTCGTCATCGTGGCCATATTGCTTGCCGTGGTAAGCATCGTAACACTGAAACTGAGATAAAAAATAGCAAAGCACACAAATATATTAACCGAACAAAACATAATCTGAAATAATGAGCATAGAAACTTTAGCAAAACAAGGACGCGAACGGGTTCACTCCGGATTGGCCGGCATCGAAACCGATAAACTGAAGAAACTGCGCAACGACCAACTGAAGCAATGTTTCAGTCATTTCGATGAAATGAAATACCGTATGCAGTTTGTAGCACGCATCCGTGGTACTGAATTTGTGAATGATGCCGCCTCACGCAGCGTCAACGCCACATGGTATGCACTACAAAGCGCTGAGGGCAGTCTGGTATGGATTGCCAATGGCGATGACAACATAAGCAATTACACCAAGCTACGTCCATTGGCGCAGCAGAAAGTGAAGATGCTGGTATGCGTAGGCAACGACACCCGACACTTACATGAAACTTTCGATGACGTAGTACCTACCGTAGTAGATGCACGCAATATCGGCGATGCTGTACATACAGCATTCTACAATAATCTTGAAAACATCAAGGTTATCTTTTCCCCCGCTGGCGAAAACGGGGTATCGGTAGACACTGAAGGTCACCGCTTTACAATGGAAGTAAACGAATTGTAGAAGGTTGACAAACGACCATCACCTCATGAAGGCACAGAAGTTATTAAAGAACGTATTTAAAGGCGACACTGCAATATGTGTGATATACCTATTGCTCAGTCTCATATCGCTGATAGCCGTGTATAGTTCCATTGGACTGTCAGCCATAGTAGACTCAGGGTCGACGCCATTGAAACAGTTCATTAAGCATCTTCTCTTTGTCGTGGCAAGTTATGTGGTGGTAATCTTTTTTGCCAATCTGGACTATCGTGGACTATCCAAATGGTCGCCTGTGTTCATCTTCATAGCGGGCACTATTCTGGCAGCTGCTATCGTCTTCCACTGGGGACGCTGGGTAAACTTGGGTGTGGCCACATTCCAGCCCTCGGAATTGGCAAAACCAGCCATCATCCTCTTTCTATCTCGTGAGTTAACATTGCATAAAGACCGCGTCAAGGAGTGGCCATTTTTCAGACAATTAATTATTCTTATGGCCATCATTGCAGGACTCATTTTGCCAGAGAACTTCTCCACCGCAGCACTGGTATGCGTCGTCAGCATGCTGGTAATGCTATATGGCGGCGTCAATTTTAAATATTGGACACGCGTTGTTCTGATTGTGGCAGTCATCGCTGGCATAGGACTATTTGTGGCTTACAAGGAATACACAGCTAAAGAGGAATTGAGGCAACACGAGATTGCAACAGTCAATGACGAAGGCAACAAGCCACTCCCCCGTATCATCACCTGGGGTCACCGCATGGATTCATGGCTTCATCCTGACGTTGATGCACTCACACAGGAAAATATGTCGCGTATGGCAGTGGCGTCAGGCAAGATATTTGGCGTGGGCACCGGAGCTACCGTGCAGGCACGTCTGATGACGCAAGCCCACAACGATTTCATCTACGCCGTCATCATTGAAGAAAAAGGTATGTTGGCAGGTATAATCATATTCCTCCTATATACCATATTATTCCACCGATGCATCAAAATTGCCCAGCGGTGCAAAGAACAATTTGGTAAATTGTGCGCAGCAGGACTCGGATCACTCATATATATACAGGCAGTCGTCAACATGTGTGTCGTAGTAGGGGTGCTTCCTGTTACGGGACAGACACTTCCTCTCATCAGCTATGGTGGCACATCTTATCTTTGCATGGGTGCTATCGTGGGCATGATTCAATCTGTTGCCTTCGCCACAATGAAGACCGAGAAAATACAGAAAGAACAAGCACGACGCGACGCAGGATTCGAAGAGCTAAAAGAATTGGCAGGAGTAAAAGATTAGCAACTAACACATTCTAAAAGAAATATATAAACATCTGAAATAAGAAAAGCATTATGAAAGCAATCATCAGCGGAGGAGGCAGCGGTGGACATATTTTCCCCGCAATCGCAATAGCCAACGCCATTAAGGCACGTTGGGACGATGCCAACATCCTGTTCATTGGAGCAGAGGGCCGTATGGAAATGGAAAAAGTGCCAGCTGCAGGATATGAGATTAAAGCACTCCCGATAGCAGGACTGCAAAGACGTCTGACGCTGAAAAACCTTGCCGTTCCATTCAAAATGATGAGAAGCCAGTGTCTCGTACGCCGTATCATCAAAAACTTCGACCCCGATATCGTAGTCGGTGTGGGAGGATATGCCAGCGCACCCACCCTGAAGACCGCGGCCCGTATGGGATACAAGACTATACTCCAGGAGCAAAACTCATTCCCCGGGCTGACTAACAAGATGCTCTCAAAGAAAGCCCAGAAAATCTGTGTGGCATACGACGGATTGGAAAAATACTTTCCTAAAGACAAGATCGTCTTTACAGGCAATCCTGTACGCAAAGATATTGAATACATATCTGCTAGCAGAGAAGAGGGATGCCGTCATTTTGGGCTCGACCCCAATAAGAAGGTTGTGCTATCAGTAGGTGGCAGTCTTGGTGCCAAAAGTATCAACCAGATGATCATGAACCACTTGGTATATTTCCGCGAAAAAGATGTGCAGTTGCTATGGCAAACAGGCAAATGGATGTATGAAGACGCAGCAAATGCCACCAAAAAATCCGGCGTTGACGAGTGGGTCAAGGTACATCCATTTATTAGCCGCATGGATTTGGCATATGCAGCAGCCGATGTTGTCATCTCACGTGCTGGCGCCATAGCTATTTCAGAACTTTGCTTAGTAGGCAAACCCAGCATACTCATCCCCTCACCCAACGTTGCAGAAGACCACCAGACCAAGAATGCCATGGCTCTCGTAGGTAAAGGAGCCGCTATGATGGTGCGCGATGATATATGCAATGAGACTGGAATTGCAACAATGGACGAACTCTTATCGTCGACCGACAAGCAACACAAAATGCACGAAGCCATTACCAAGCTGGGAATGCATAATGCAGCAGACGTAATTGTGGACGAGATCGAGAAAATCGTTGCCAAACATGAATAAAATTAAGAGTAACTAGATTAAAAAGCAGAACAATGAGATACTATTTCCTTGGCATCGGGGGCATTGGCATGAGCGCATTGGCACGCTACTTTAAGTTACGTGGAGACGATGTGTCGGGTTATGACCGCACTGAAAGTCCCCTAACCAACCAGCTTATTGCCGAAGGCATCGACATACACTATGACGACAACCCTAAGAAGATTCCCAATAATATCGACCTTGTCATCTACACTCCAGCCGTACCACAAGAAACAGCAGAGTTCCAATATCTGTCACAAACTGGTATCCCCATGGAAAAACGCTCGCAAGTACTAGGCGAACTGACCCAGGACAAGAAATGTATCGCTGTTGCAGGAACCCATGGAAAAACAACTACCAGCAGTATGATTGCCTACCTGCTGAGCAAAAGCGACAAAGGATGCAGTGCTTTTCTCGGAGGCATATCGAAAAATTTTGACAGTAATATGGTCATGGACTCCAAGAGCGAGTACATGGTTGTGGAGGCCGACGAATATGACCGGTCTTTTCTGCAACTGCACCCTTATTATAGTGTAATTACCGCCACCGACCCCGACCACCTGGACATATATGGAACACATGAGCATCTATTAGAGGCGTTCCGACAATATGCAAGCCAAACAAACCCCGAAGGTCGCCTGTTTGTCAAAGAGGGGCTGTTGGGTACAGGGCACCACCATGAACATGACGATAGGGAGCATGAACACAAACACGAAAGGCCTCTGTCATCCTGTCCTATTGAAACATACACCACTCATGGCATTGAGGCCGACTACTATGCTATCAATATACGTAACTATAGAGGCAACATCTACTTTGACCTACGCACACCATCACGTGTATTATACGACCTGGAGCTCCAGAATTCTTGTCTATACAACGTGGAAAACGCTGTAGCCGCAGCGGCAGTGGCTTTGTCATGCGGATTGGACGAGCACCAGTTACGCTATGGTCTTAAGACCTTCGCTGGTATACGTCGGCGTTTCGACTATCGCATCAACACTCCTGAATTGGTATACATTGACGACTATGCTCATCATCCGAAAGAGATTACAGCGACCATAGATTCCATCAAATACCTCTATCCAGGCAAGCGTGTGGTAGGAATATTCCAACCTCACCTCTACAGCCGTACCGCTGACTTGGCTGACGAGTTTGCCAAAGCATTAATGCCGCTGGACGAAATAATACTTATGCCTATCTACCCAGCCCGAGAAAATCCAATTCCTGGAGTCACCTCCCATTTGATACTACACAAAATAAATAAGATGTCAAAATATCTGTGTACTCCCGAACAGGTATTGGAAGTTGTACCTGCACTTTACCCTGATGTGTTAGTGACCATGGGGGCAGGGGACATCGACCGCCTAGTACCCGAGTTGGAAAAAATCATGATGGAAAACTAACCCAATTAACCATCCGAACGGAACATGAAACGTCGAAACAAGAAACTACTCTACATACTGTTCGCAGTCGTCCTGTTGATTGGCATCATTGTCAGCAATGTGGTACGCAGCAACTCGCTGGTGCGGGGTATCAAGGTCGTGGTAGACTACAATGGCAATGATACGCTGGTCTCTGCCAATTCCATTCGGATACTTATCGCTGAGCAATTGCCTACGCTCAACAGCCAAAAAGTAAAAGAGGTAGACTGCCAAGCAGTTGCCCATACCGTTATGACCAATCCTTACGTCGAACACTGCGAATCTTCGGTCAGCATAGGCAGAGATATTATAGTAAAAGCGACCCAGCGCACACCTATCGTGCGAGTATTCCTAAACAAAGTAGTCAACATCCCTGCCCAACAAAACGCATCCGACACCCAAGACAATGCAACACAACAAAAAAAGGGCGATACAAAGACTGAAGCCCACGAATGCTATTTTGACAAAGAGGGACGATACGTGCCTTTGAGCCAAGAGGGAAGTTGCAATGTGATTATTGCCAACGGACATATCAAAGAGCAACTAAGCGCCAACTGTGCCTCATTTGATGCAAAAAAAATGAGCGAGGACTCCAAACTTCGGGAGATGGACATCATACAGTTGTGGATACTGGCTGAATTTCTATATAGTCATGAAGAATATGGTCCCTTGTTTGACCAGATTTATGTGAATGAGAACCGAGACCTTTGCCTCGTGCCCAAGGTGGGAAACCATATTGTTATATTAGGACACGCCGACAATCTGGACAAAAAGTTTCATGATCTTTTGGTGTTCTACCGCAAAGCCATGAACCAAGTGGGATGGAACACATACAAGCAAATTAACCTTAAATACAAAG
The DNA here is from genome assembly GCA_902766265.1 of uncultured Bacteroidota bacterium. GTDB lineage: Bacteria > Bacteroidota > Bacteroidia > Bacteroidales > P3 > Colimorpha. The sequence goes on along the minus strand of CACXCY010000200.1, from coordinate 3,690 downwards.
ACCAGTTGATATGCACAGAGCGAAAAGACAATAAATGATAATAAACAATAAACTGAAAATAAGCATAGCATTATGGACAACAAGAATGACATTATCGTAGGACTTGACATTGGCACCACCAAGATTGCCTGTTTTATCGGACAACGTGGCGATGACGGGAAGGTCAACATCCTGGGTTATGGAAAGACTGAATCTATCGGTGTGGAACGTGGTGTTGTGATGAACATCAAAAGTACATCCGAATCCATCGTCAAAGCAGTCACCATGGCATCGGAAAAAGCCAATGTTGATGTAGCAGAAGTGTATGTTGGCATTGCAGGCCAACACATTAAAAGCCGTCAAAATCTTGGCGGCATCATGATTCCCTCCGACCATGAGTATATCAAGGAAGAGGACATCAATAACCTGATTAATACTCAGCGGCAGATTATGCTGAGCCCAGGCGAAGAAATCATTCACATTTTCCCACAAACCTTCTATGTGGACAACGAAGAGCTTAGCTCTGAAATCCCACCTGTCGGAGTTGCTGGCAAAGAATTGAAAGCCAACTTTCTAATCGTCACTGGCAACACCGCCAATCTGCGTAACATCGCAGACAGTGTGAAACGAGCCAAGCTTAGTGTGAAAGATGTCGTTTTGGAACCCATCGCCTCATCCTATGCGGTTCTCGACGAAACCAGCAAGACCGCTGGTGCGGCACTTGTCGACATTGGGGGTGGCACTACCGACATTGCCATCTTCCACGAGGGCGTAATACGTCACACATCAGTACTGCCTTTGGCGGGTAATGCCATCACCAATGACATCAAGGAGGGCTGCAGCATTATGAAGCCACAAGCCGAAGCACTGAAAACACGTTTCGGATGCTGTCTGCCACAGAATGTGAATGAAAACGACATCATCTCGATTCCAGGCATACACTACATGCCCTCGCGCGAAATCAGCATGAAAACCCTTGCCGGCATTATCAAAGCTCGCACCGTCACTATACTGGAACAGGTGGCATTTGAGATTGAACAATCCGGCTATGCCAAACAACTTATCGGTGGCGTGGTCCTTACCGGCGGTGGTGCGAAACTCAAAAATATCAAGGAACTGACCGAATACACCACCAGCACCAACACCCGCATCGGCTTGCCCAATGAACATTTGGACAAAAACTCAGCCAAAGAGATTATTGACCCGATGTACGCCACTGGCATTGGACTTGTGCTCTATGGCATTGAGCAATCGGAAATGGCCAAGCGCGAACGTCCTGCCGAGCCAGATCCTGAGATGCTGCAGAGACAGAAAGAAACGGAAGAGTTTATCCGTAAGCAGCAGGAAGAGGTGAAACGTCAAAAGGGGAGTGAGACTCTGGAGCACAAGACGACTGAAAAACATCCTGCTGGCGACAGCACCAAGGGGCGTAGCAAGAATGGTGGTTGGGTTGACGCTGTGAGCGGATACTTCAAACGGGTCTTCACCGAAGAGAATATAGACTCCGACAACGACGACTAATACAGGTGATTGTTCCTAACTTTGTTGATAACAAAATAATCAAACGATTGTGCAATCTTCTGTTTCCTTGTACCTTTACAAAGTATTCTGCAATGGCAATAGCTGTACATCGTATTAATTAACAACTATTTGCTATAGAATCCACAAAATTATTAACGACAAAAAAGTCATTTAGACACACAATATCCGTATGGAAGAAGAAATGAATACCGAAATTCTGGAATTTGATGCTCCTAAAGCGCAGTCCTCCTATATCAAAGTTATTGGCGTGGGCGGCGGCGGCGGCAATGCAGTGAACCACATGTTCCGCGAAGGCATCGAGGGCGTGGACTTCTACGTCTGCAATACCGACAGACAGGCGCTTCAATCAAGTCCAGTCCCCAACAAACTTGAGTTGAGCAAACTCGGTGCTGGCGGACGTCCCGAAGTGGGTCGTAAGGCCGCACAAGCACATGCCGACATCATTAAGGAGGCATTGTCGCACGACACCAAGATGCTCTTCATCACTGCCGGTATGGGCGGCGGCACCGGCACGGGTGCTGCTCCTGTAGTGGCTGAGCTAGCCAAGCAGATAGACATTCCCCCCGAAGAAGAATATGATGACGAAGCCAAGAAGATACTTGTTGTGGCAGTGGTGACGAAGCCCTTCACTTTCGAGGGGCGTCGCAAAATGGCACTGGCCGATGACGGCATCGCCGAACTGCGCAAACATGTGGACTCCATTCTTATCATCAACAATGACAAGCTTCGTTCATTCGGAAATATGGCAATGACCGATGCCTTCGGCAAGGCCAACGATGTGCTCCTCACCGCAGTGAAAGGCATCGCCGAGATTATCACCAAGAATGCTATCCTCAACGTGGACTTTCGCGATGTGAACACAGTTATGGAACACAGCGACACTGCTCTGATGGGCGTGGGTATCGGCAAGGGCGAGGAGAGAGCCCTGGATGCCGCCAAGAGTGCTACCGAATCCGTACTGCTGAACGACAACGACATCGCAGGTGCCAAGAATGTCTTGTTCCATATCTCCTACTCAGACAAGCACCCCATCACGATGGATGAACTGGAAACCATCACCGACTATATCAGCTCGAAAACTCAAAATGACGACTCTGCCGTCATCTGGGGTGCCGGTGCAGACAACTCGTTGGACGACGAACTGAAACTAACGCTGATTGCCACCGGTTTTGCCCAGAGTGAGAACTCTGGAACGGAAACCGGCAAGGTCTTTGATGGTACAAAAGTCCCTGAGTTGGACCCAAACTGTAAGAAGCCCGAGCCACAGCCCGTTCCTGTTGCTCCCATTGATGAGATACACATCAAACCGCAGGAGACCACTCCTGAAACCCCTATATTTACCGCTCCACAAAAGCACGTCGACGACCAGGGAACTGCCGACAACTCTGGTGCTGGACGCAAATGGGTTTTGGATATGGACGGCGAGTTCAAGGAGGAAAAGGCGGAGGAACCACAGCTGCAGGACGCTGTCGATACACCCACATCGTGGGCTGACGGTATGCACCTGCAAACCGCCAGTGTAGAGACGATGGCTCCTGCCGATGTCACCCTTGAGCCGGTGACAGACGCGGCTACCACGATGACCGAAGCCCAGCAGAAAACTGCCGATCAGCTGGCCAATAGCGCTTTCCAGCCGTATCAGGACGAACGCACGGATGCCGTGTTCGACAGAGCTGAGCGCATCAGAAGGATGAACGCACTGCTCAAGCAAGACCCCGACGGTCCGCAGAAGGTTGAGAACATGACGACCGCCGAACTCACCAACGAGCTCATCTACCAGACGCCTCACTCGAGCAAGTCGGAGGCATCGGATCAAGCCGTAGGCAGAAGCGGTGACATGAAGAACCTCAACTCCTTCCTCTTCACAACCGTTGATTGAGAAACCAAATACTCATCTGAAATAATGTTATGCACAAAAGGGGGACTTACTTGAGTCCCTCTTTTTTCGTTTCCTCTACGCCACCTGGGAGCTGATGAGCAAAGATTGTAAGAAAATCGACGTACGTCAACTTGAGAATTGACGTCTGTCGGTTTTATATTCGACAGACGTCATCTTTGCAACTGATTGCCGACAATTTAAAATTGGCGTATAGGTCAAATTGCAGGATGATTTTCGGTTCTTGTTGTCAATAGGTCAAATTGCAGGATGGCCATTCTAAAATGATTTCG